>JAFDAW010000083.1 GCA_019313605.1 Deltaproteobacteria bacterium | reverse complement strand
TGAGGCTGCGGCGCTTCTCGAGTGCCGAAGGCTGCGCGGGATTCGCCGGCTACAGGCCGCGTGTGTGCTCTACGCGGTCGGGGATCAGATCGTGTGGCAGGGGCATTGAAGCGCCGGAAATGAATCAACCATTTGGACCGAACTAGCGACCGGGAGCCCGCGCCTTCTCCCTAGCCTCTTCCGAGAGCGACGATTGGAGCAACCAGGCTTCGGCCGCGGCTTCATCGCGCAGTCGCCACGCGCGCGCGACCTCGGTGAGCACGATCTCGCGTTCCTCGTCTCCTTCGATCCGTTCCGCCCACTCGATTGCGTCGGCGGGCGAATCTGCACTGAGCAATCGCGCGTAGACGGGAAAGACCGGTTGGAGCCACGCTCCCGACTCCCCGGCCGTCTGGGTCTGCATCCAAGCCAGTGTCGCCTCGCGATCGATCTGTCCCCATAGCGCGAACGCGGCCCGCACAGCGAGGTTCTTGTCGTGACCCTCGGGTGCTGCCTCCGAGAGCCACACGAGAGCGGCCGCTCCGTCGCTGCGCACCCAGCGTCTGGCGATGATGCTGCGCATGTTGTTGCCGTGGGGGCCTTCGCAGTGGGCTTCGCACCAGCGGAGGACGGCGTCGTGGTCGAACAGTGGCAGCGCAGCGGCCATCTGGCGGTACACGGCCATCTTGTAGGTCGCGTCGTCGTCGGGGACCGACTCGGCCCAGCGCACGGCTGCCTCGATCCCCTGCGCCTGGATCATGGCGCGTATGTAGGTGGCGAGCGCGCGCTGGCGCGTGAAGCCCATGTCGATGTTGTGGATGTACTGCGCGAGTTTGGCGGGATCCGCTGTGAACCAGCCGCGTACCAGCGCGACCTGCACTGCATCGCCCACGTCGGGGTTTTGCGCGGCCCACTGCTGGGTGGCGTTCGCGGCGGCCTGCGGATCGGCTCCGGCCCACAGTGAGAGCGCGGTCATGACGGCGGCGAGGCGATAGCCCGGTGGTGACTTCTCTACCGACCAGCGCGAAGCGTCCTCGCCTTGGTGGGTTGCCCAGAATCGCACCAGCAGCTCGAGTTCGGTGGCTCCCAGGTCGAGGGACGTATCCTCCAGCGTCTGCTTCACTGTCGGAATGAACTCTGGGCCCAGCGTCGGAAGCAGAACCCCGAGCCTTCGCGCCCTCGAGTAGGCGTCCTGGTCTCGGAGTATGTCGACGAGAGAATTTCGAACTACGTCGGCGGAGGTTTCGTCCGCGGCGGTCACTTCGGGATTGACGGTCTCGGAAACGCTGGCTTTCTGAGGTGGTTCCGAATCGCACGCGGTGATCCCAATCGCCACCAGGGCCGCGCCAAATAGAGTCATACCCAAGGCCGAGCGCAGAATTTTCTTCATGATGCGGCGAGGATAACCTAAGCGCGAGGGGTCGCTCCAAAGCTCGGGACGACGGCGCGGCACCCGACGGTTGGGCTGGGGCGCGCCGCCCGGATACAGTGAGCGGTGGACACAACGAGCACGGAGCCCCAAAACCAATGGACGCCCGATTCGCGCTGTTGCTCAGCTGCTTTTTCCTGTCGGGCTTTGCGGCGCTCCTCTATCAGACCGCCTGGACGCGCGAGCTGAGCTTTGTGTTCGGGACCTCCGAACTCGCGGTGGCTGCGGTCCTCGCGGCCTACATGGGAGGGCTCGCGCTGGGTGCCGCGGCGGCCGCGCGCTTTGCGATGCGGCTGCGTCGGCCCGTCCTGGCTTACGGCGTGCTCGAACTGGCGATTGCCCTGTCCGCGTTGTCGGTACCCAGCGGTATCCGGCTGATCAACGCGGTGTACGTCGGCCTGCTCGGTGGCGGTAGCGAGCTGCTCGAAGGCGGGGCTACGGCGGCGACGGTGTTCCAGCTCGCAGCCGCCTTTGCGGTGCTGCTGCCTCCGACGGCGTTCATGGGGGCCACGCTCCCCCTGCTGGCGCGTCACGCCGTGCGCAAGGAGGCGGAGATCGGCTCGCGGGTAGGCGTGCTCTACGCGGTGAATACGGCGGGCGCGATCGCGGGCACGGTATGCGCGGCCTTCTGGCTGATGCCCGAACTCGGGCTGCGACACACGGTGTGGGTGGGGGCGGCGCTCAACGGGCTGGTGTTTGCGCTGGCCGCGCTGCTGGCACGGGGAGCGGCGAAACCCCCGGTCGCGGAAAGCGGGCGTGCTGCAGCGCCGCCCGGTGCCTGGATCCTCCCGGCCATCGCGCTCTCGGGCGCGGTCTCCTTCGCCTACGAGGTGCTCTGGACGAGGCTGCTCGGGCACCTGCTCGGCGCGAGCCTCAACGCCTTCGCGAGTATGCTCGCGAGTTTTCTGCTGGGCATCGCGCTGGGCAGCGCGTTTGCGGCGCGCCTCGCGACGAGCCGCGAACGCGCCGCGATCGGCTTCGGTGTGGCTCAGCTCGGGATTGCCCTGACCTCGTACGGGGCGTTCGCGCTCGCCGACCGGCTGCCGGAGCTCTCCCTCTGGCTCGGTGCCGGACCGGGGGCCCCGCTCGCCAGCGCGGCGGTCGCAGTCGCCGCATTGCTGCCAATCACGCTGTGTATTGGAGCCACATTCCCGTTCGCGGTGCGCCTGCTCGCGCGGTCTCCGGAGCAGACCGCCGGGGCGACGGCACGCGCGTACGCGTGGAACACCGTGGGGGCCATCGTCGGCGCCCTGGGTGCCGGCTTCGTACTGCTGCCTCAGCTGGGCTTTGCGGGGACCGTGAGCGTCGGAGTCGCGGCGAATCTCGGGCTGGCCGCGGTTGCGGCGCTCTCGGTGCGCCCGAGGCGCACGCGACTCGCAGTGGCCGCCGTCGTTGCGGGCGCAGCTTTGCTCGCACTGCCGGCGCCCACGCCGTGGTCGCTGTTGAGATTCTCTTCGCTGACACAGTCCTCGAACCCCGGCGAGATCGCGTACTTCGCCGTCGGGCGATCGAGCACCGTGTTGCTGTTCGACGAAGGGGCCACCTTCCGTCTCACGACGAACGGGTTGCCCGAGGCGGTCATCGAGCGCGTCGGGATGCTGCCCCAGCCCACGGTCGTGCACTGGCTGGGCCTGCTGCCCCCGCTTCTGCGACCCGAGGCGCGCGAGCTGCTCGTCGTCGGGCTCGGAGGGGGCAGCGTGCTCGAGTCCGTCCCTTCGAGCGTCGGATCGATCGACGTGATCGAACTCGAGCCGGAGGTGTTGAACGCCAACCAGCGGATGGCCGCTGAGCGCGCCATCGATCCGCTGGCGGATGCTCGCGTCCGGGTGCACATCGGCGACGCGCGCGGCGTGCTGCAGCTGACACAGAATCGTTACGACGCCATCATCTCCCAGCCCTCGCACCCGTGGACCGCAGGCGCCTCCCATCTTTATACGCGCGAATTCTTCGCCATGGCGCGCTCCCGCCTGAAGCCCGACGGAGTATTCGTGCAATGGATCGGACTCAAGTTCGTCGACGAGGCGCTGCTGCGGTCGCTCATGGCGACGCTCGTCAGTGTCTTCCCGCATGTGGAGATCTATCAGCCGGGTGCCGCAGCGGGCCTGCTCTTTGCGGCTTCGGAAGAGCCGCTCGCGATCCTCGAGAACGCCGGCCGGGCGCTGCGTGTCGCCCCGGAAGATTTCGCCCCGTTTGGGGTCCACCGCGTCGAAGACCTCGCCGCCGTTCGCGTGCTCGACGACGAGGGAACGCGGGTGCTCGCAGAGGGAGCCGCACTGAACACGGACGATCACAACCTGCTCGCCTCGCGCTCCTCGCGGCTGGGTGATGCGGTGCTCGATAGCGACTCATTCCGGATGCTCTGGAAGGATCGCGATCCCCTCCTCACGGAGATGGACGGGCTCGACCGATTTGCGCTGATTCGAAAGCTCACCGCGATCAACGCTGCGGAGCGCGCTACCGCGCTGACGTTCTCCGAGGACAAAGCCGTCGAGGAGACGGGCCTCGGCTGGGTCGAGGTCGGGCTCGCCCGGCCCAATCGAGCGGTGCGGCACTTCGCGCGCGCGCTGAAACTGGCGCCCGCCTCGAGCGACGTGCTGGCGGGGCTGGTGGCGGTTCGACCTTTCGCGTTCGAGGACGGGAAATCGTGGCTGGGGGTTTCGGAGAGAGATCTCGACGAGCGGCTCGTGGCGCTGATCGCCGCTCGCCGACACGCAGCGGCGGGTGAATTGGATGCGATCGCGGCCCTCGACGCCGAACTCGGCGGCATTCGGCCCGGGGAAGCGCTGTTCGAGGAGGCGTCTCGCCTGCGGATCCACTGGCGGCTCGCTGCGGAGGACGCCGAGGCGGCCGCTGAAGCCCAATCCATCGCGGAGACGCTGCTTTCGCGGAATTGGACGCCACAGGACGCCCTGCTGCGCGCCCGTGCGGCGGTTGCCGCGGATCGACCTACGGCGGCCTGGGGAGCGCTGAGCCGCATCGCCAAGTCCCTGCCGAAGCGTCAGCGGACAGGGCCACTCGTCGAGGCTGCACTCGAAGTCGCATCGGAGTTGCCCGAGGAGATCGCCCGGGATCTGCGCAGCCAATTGCGGCCGGGCCGCCCGAGTGCGGTCCGACCCTGAAGCGGGGAGAAGCGGGGACGTTGTTGAATAGTTGAATAATCTCCAGTAACCGCACCTGCTGACGACGACGTAGTTGATTATTCAACTATTCAACAACGTCCCCGCTGCGGTCTCTGTTGTCAGGCGTCGGCAAGATCCTGGTGTTCGCGTATCCTTGTGCGGTTTCGAGTCACACTGAGAGGGACGAACCCATGCCCGTACACGCCGGAAAACTCGCAGCACGCGCTCTCAAGCAAGCTGGTGTCGAGGTGATCTTCACCTTGCCGGGTGGGCACATCATGCCGCTCTACGACGGTTGCCTCGATGAGGGCATCCGGATCATCGACGTCCGTCACGAGCAGGCCGCGACGCACGCCGCCGATGCCTGGGCGCGCTGCAATCCCGGGAAGATCGGAGTCGCCGCGATCACGGCGGGTCCGGGGGTGACCGACGGTGTGACGGGGATCGCAAACGCGTGGCGCGCGAACTCGCCGATTCTCGTCTTCGGGGGGCAGGGCCCGTTCAGTCAACTGCGTAAGGGTTCTTTGCAGGAGATGGATCACCTCGGTGTCGTTCGCCCGATCACCAAATTCTGCGACGCCGTCTACCAGGGCGATCGCATCCCGGAGTTCATCGAACTCGCGATCCGCCACGCGGTTTCCGGTATCCCCGGTCCGTCGTACCTCGAAGTCCCGATGGATGTCTGGGGCGGTCAGTTCGAGTGGGAGGACGTCTACCTGCCGCGGATCCGCACCGAGCCACTGCGTTTGTCACCAGATCGCAGAGAGGTCCGCAAGGCGATCGAAGTCCTCGAGAGCGCCGAGCGCCCGATGTTGATGGCCGGCACCAGCGTCAAGTGGTCGCGTGGCGCGGCGGCGATGAACGACTTCATCGTCGAGACGCACATCCCCACGTATGTGAACGGAATGGCGCGCGGCAGCGTGCCCGTGGATTCGCCCGAGTTCATGGTTCGCTCGCGGCGCGACGCGATGAAGCAGATCGATTGCATCGTTCTTGCGGGAACGCTGCTCGATTTCCGCATGCGGTTCGGTGCGAGCATTCCCGCTGACGCGAAGATCATCCAGCTCGAAATGGATGCGACGTTGATCGGTCAGAACCGTCAGTCCGACGTTGCGCTGGTGGGCAACCTCGGTTGCTCGTTCGAACTGCTCAGCGAGGAGATGAAGAACCGGGGCACACAGCTCGACTTTTCGGCCTGGCGCGACGAGTTGCGCGCGATCGAGGACACCGCGGAAGCCAAAGTGCAGGCGAACCTCGACAGCGATGAGTCACCGCTCGATCCGCAGCGCATGTTGCGCGAGGTGCGCGACTGGCTCGCTACGCTCGATGATCCGATCGTGATCGGCGATGGCGGAGACATCGTCGCGGCTGCGGCCAAGATTCTGCCTGTGAAAGGGGAGGGGGCATGGATGGATCCCGGCCCGCTCGGAACCCTCGGTGTCGGCATGCCGTTTGGCATCGCGGCACAACTCGCGCACCCGGATCGCCGCGTGATCATCATCTACGGTGACGGGTCCTTCGGTTTGAACGGTTTCGAATTCGATACGGCGGTGCGCTTCGGGCTGCCCGTAATCGGAATCGTGGGTAACGACGCGGCCTGGGGGCAGATGATGCGCCCCCAAGGTGCGCTGATGGGTTGGGATCGACTCGACGGAACGCTGCTCTCGCGCACCCGCTACGACAAGGTGGTCGAGGCGCTCGGCGGCCACGGCGAACTCGTCGAGCATCCCGAAGAACTGCGCCCGGCCCTCGAGCGCGCCGCGCAATCGGGTTTGCCGGCGTGTGTCAACGTGATGATCAAGCAGGATCGGGAATTCAAGGGCGGGATCTACGTCTGATCCGCCCAGGTCGCTGCTCGTGATCTACTCGTCTTCTTCGTGGAGTCGGATCTCTCCTTGCTTTTCCGGGTAGCGGCCGACCTTGTCGGCGAAGAACGCGCGGATCTCGTCCATGTCGGCGCGCACGTCATCGGTCAGCGTGATCGCGGGGCCGAGGCCAGCCTGGCGTCGCGCGTAATCGAGGAAACCCAGTTGAATCGGAACACCGGTCGCCTTGGCGATGCGATAGAAGCCCGACTTCCAGTACGGTGTAAAGCTGCGCGTAGCTTCCGGCGTGATCGCGAGAGACAGGGTCTCCGCTTCATCGAAGGCGCGTACGATCTGCTCGACGAGCTCTTCCGGTTGGTCGCGGCGAACCGGGATACCACCGAGCGCACGCAGGAGCGGGCCGAGCGGCCACCAGAACGCCGTGTGCTTGCCCAACCATGAAATCTTCGCGACCAGGATCTTCGCGACTGCAAGCCCGTAAAGCAGATCCCAGTTGCTCGTGTGGGGTGCGATGGCGATGATGATTTTTTTGTCGGAGATTCTCGTCCCGACAACCTCCCAGCCGGTGAAGCGGAGGAAGGTTCGGGCCAAAAGCGTGCGCACGTTCGTCTGCCCTCCAGCCGGAAGCCCGGAGCGTTGCGCCCGGGTGCCCCGGTAGTCTAGGCGCAAATCCGAATCGCCGGGAGCGCTTCACTTTCCGTTTTCGCTTTCACGCTATGCTGCCGCCTCGAAGGAGTCGAAGCGATGTCGAGCAGCGAAGCGGCAGGGACGTTGTTGAATTGTTGAATAATCTTTCGCAATCCCGCTGGGTGGCTGCGAATTGGGTGATTATTCAACAATTCAACAACGTCCCCGTTCTCCGTCCCCGTTCTGCGTCAATCTGATGGTGACGGATCTGACCAGCGGCTCGGTTTCGCGGCACCTGCGCGTTCAGGCGACGCCGATGGCGATCGGATTGGTCGCGATCATCTCGTTCGACGTCGTCGATCTCTTCTTCGTCTCGCGCCTGGGTGACGCGCCGCTCGCGGCGATCAGCTTCACGTTTCCGGTGATCTGGTTTCTCGGCTCTATCGCGATTGGTTACGAGGCGGGTGCGGCCTCCTGTATCTCGCGCGCCGCGGGCGAAGACAATCGCGGGCGCGCTGCGCGTTTGACGACCGACGCGGCACTGCTTGCGGGACTGGCGACGCTGGTGCTCTGCGCGATCGGCCTGATGACGATCGATCCGGTCTTCTCGGCCCTCGGTGCGACGGAAGAGCTGATTCCGCTGATCACCGACTACATGAGCATCTGGTACTGGACGGAACCCGCGTCGGCGGTGATGTGGACTTGTCTCGCATCGATGCGCGCGCGCGGGAACACCGCGCTGGAAGGCAAGGTCATCACGGCGGCTGCGATCTTGAACGCGATCCTCGATCCGATCTTCATCTTCGGCTGGTTCGGATTTCCACGACTCGAAATTGCCGGTGCGGCGTTGGCGTCGCTGACCGCCACGCTGACCATGCTCACGTTCACGCTGATCTACCTGTCCACGCGGCTGCGGGTCTTCGCCAATCCGATCGTGCCCTTCGCGCGGATCGCCGAGTCGTGGCGAAATCTGATGCGGATCGGTCTGCCGGCGATGCTCACCAACGCCATCATTCCGATTGCAAACGGCATCGTGATGGCGATCGTCGCGACCCACGGGGTCAACGCGGTTGCGGGGTTCGGCATTGCGATGCGGATCGAACCCGTCGCATTGATCCCGTTCTACGCGCTGTCGGCAGTGTCGAGCCCGTTCTTCGGTCAGAATATCGCCGCCGGTAAACACGATCGCCTGGTCGAAGCGCGCCGGATCATCAGCCGGTTCTGCCTCCGCTTCGGCCTCCTGCTCGCCGCGGCGCTGTGCCTGGTCGCACAGCCGCTGTCGGCACTCTTTACACAGTCGATCGAGATCCGAGAGGTGGCGGTCGATTACATCTGGTTGGTTTCGCTGAGCTACGGCGCGTATGGCCTGGTGATGTCCGTCAACGCCGCATTCAACGGAATCGGGCGCCCGCTGCCGGGTGTCTTGATTTCTGCGATGCGGGTCGTGATCGTATTCTTGCCACTGGCTTTTCTTGGACACTGGCTCTTCGGTCTGCCGGGCCTGTTCGGCGCCAGCGCACTCTCCAACCTCGGCATCGGCGCGATCGCCTATCACTGGCTCGGCAGCCAGATCTGCGCGTCGATGCGCTAAGTCGCGAGCGATCCCGTCGAATCCACCGCCCGCTCCGCTTCGTTCCGCGTGGGTGCCGAAGTTGAGTGCGGGCCCTACTCGTCGTCCAAGCGTCTAGAGTTACTGGGAAATCTCATCGACCTCAAAGAATCTGAAACCGATCTGCGACAGAGAGCGTAAGCCTGTAGGGAGCTCGCTTGGGAGGCCCTGGATTCGCGTCCAGGTCACCGGTTTGCTGCGGAGCCGCCGGTCCCGGGTTGAGTTGGAGGACCCCATGACTCGCACGCTCGTACGCGATGCAGTCGCCGCCCTGTCGGTCCTGCTGTTATCGGCGCTTCCCGCCGCGGCGCTACCCGAAGACCAGACCGTCTTTACCAATTTCGAAGATGTCTCTCCGAATACCGTTCCGGGGGAGATCATCGTCGTCGGCATTTCGCCCGATAGCGCGGATCTCGGCGGTGACGCATTCGGTGGCCGAATCGGCGTCCGGACGCTTTATCACTCGGGTGTTCGCTCGTGGATGGTCGAAGCCAACGGCACCGGTGTGATCACTTTCGAGACGGAGGGCGACGTCGTGGAGTTCTACGCGCGGGTCCTGTCCAGCGCCGCGGGCGAAACCATCATCACCGCATTCGATGCGTTCGACGTCATCGTCGACGGCCCGGTGACCGTCGAGCCCGGCACCGGGTGGCAACTCGTTTCTCTCACTGGGGGTATTGCCCGGATCGACGTGGTGAATCTCGACGGTGCGCAACTGAACGGAATTGACGATTTCGGGTTTACGCCGCTTCCCGAACCGGGGACAGCGCTGACTCTGGCTTTGGGAGCAGCTCTATTGCTTGCCATCGGACGCAGGCGTTACGCAGATTAGCGTCTTCTCGATCCGAGCAGAGGTCTGACAGGATGCTGCAAAACTCCTCCCGGCGTTCAGCATGGATCTTCGCGCCGGGCTCGGTTCGGAGTATTTCGGCAACCTGCTAACTCGACGACAGTGACCGTGTAGTCGGTGTAACGGGAGTTTCACTCCCCGACGACTGGCCGACCGGCAGGTAATGCTCATCAACGCTTCCGATTGCCCAGATGCCTCGAGATCCCCCAGCTGAACACGAAGGGCGCAAATAATCGTCGCCGTCCCCGTAGGCTGTTCGCTACCTTTCGAGCCACTGGATACAGAGTTCGGACGGACCCATGCGAACCGATCGGCGCAATTTCTTTCGCCTGCTGGCAGGTGCCGCAGCGCTGCTCACGGGGAAGGCTTCCATCGCGAAGTCCTCACCCGAGCGTTTCGACATCCACCGGGCGACCCGCAACACGCGACTCGGCGCGTTCGGCGTGCGTCGGCCGAGGCTGAGCGGTCCGCCGCTCGATCATAAGCGATATTCGGGCAAGCGGCGGGTTGCGCTTCCCGCGCGCGTCGATGAGCCCGCGCGAACACTCGCGGAGATCGTGCGACAGTGGGTGCCCGCGGAGGGCTTCGGCGGCGCCGCGATTTCGCTCGCACAGCTCGGTCGGCTGCTCTACTTCACCAACGGCGTCACGCTGAAAGCCCCGTCCGGTCAAAAAGGGCCGGCGCGGCGCGCTGCGCCCTCGGCGGGTGCGCTCTATTCGGGTGAGGTCTACGTCGCGGCGGCACGCGTGCAAGGTCTTCCGCCGGGCGTTTATTACTACGACGTCGGGCGGCACAGTCTCGTCGAAGCCGCGACGGGGTTCGAGCCCGCACAGCTGG
>JAFDAW010000082.1 GCA_019313605.1 Deltaproteobacteria bacterium | reverse complement strand
CCAGACTCGTCCGCGAGTTCGGGATCTTCCCATTGAAGCAAGGGGTCTCCGGCGCGAAGGTTCGAATCCAAGCGCTCAGGGGGCGCGGCCGAATAGGCTGCGGCGCCTGCGTCATCGCACAACCCGTCTTCCGAAGGCGGCTTCGGCGATTCCCGGTAGAGTTCCCCCAGTAGCGCCTCGAGATTTTGTCGATCCTTGTAGGCGAGATCCACCGAGCCCAGTGCGCGCCAGGCCGCCGCTTCGGTGAAATTCCGATCCAGCGGCTGGGAAGCCCGCGCAACGCGCGCCGCGAGTTCGGCTGAGTCGGAATCTGCCGAGTTCTCCAGAGCCCTCTTGAGTGCGCTGAGCGCTTCAATGGGCTGGCCGGCTTCTCGCAACATCAACGCGATGTGAATCAGCAGCGCGGGCTCGGCATCGCCATGCAAACCACGGCTGGCGAGATCGAGCCAATGACCGACAGCCGATGAAGCGTTTCTGCGCACCTCATCGCGAACGACCCGAAGCATCGCGTTCGATGCGTCAGCCTCCCGCCCGAGTTCGAGCGCAACCTCCCACATCGCGATCAGGGCAGCGCGATACTCGGGTTTGCGTTCGAGCAGAGCGGAAATCAACTCGAATGCCTCGGGAAGTCGGCCGTCTGCTTGTGCTTCGAGAGCGGCCTCGAGGTCGGGCTCGACACTCGGCTTCCGCTCCGACGTTGTCGGAGCATTCGAGAAGGTCGCCTCGATCTTTCCGAGTATCAGCATCGAAGCCATTACGAGTCCACAGCCAAAACCGCCGGCGATCGCCCAGAGCGAAGCATTCGCTGCCGCCACCATTTCGCCGCTAGTGGTGGGGCCCGGCACCACGGACCCGCCCCAGCCGAAGCCCGCAGGCAGCGTCAACCAACACACACCCCCGACGACGACAGCCCAGTAGCCCGCCTCCGCCCACCGCGATGCAAAGCGAACCGTGAAGGCTGCGAGCAGCCCGGCGATCATCCCCGAAGTTCCGATCAGCGATGCATCCAATTCCGGATTCGCGATCCGAAATGCGGTTGCCGCGACGAGAGCAGAGACGATCGCCAGGACACCAAACAGTGCAGATCCCCAGACTCGCTCGACGTAGCAACCGAGAACCAGCAATAGAAGCGCGTTTCCGATCAGGTGAAGCCAGCCGCCGTGGAGGAATGCGTGTGCGAAGTAAGCAACTCCGCTTGTTTTCTCAGCGTGAACCCCCATGCGATAGCGGGGCAATTGCGACAGAGGCGTGAGCGCTTCTGCCGTCAATCCGTCGAGGATCTCCTGGTAGTGGCTCTTGATCGCCTTCGGAACGCCGACCGAACCTCTTCCGGACCGGCCCCGCTGAAAATCCGCGCGCCGACTCTGGATCACTTCGGCCGTCAACTTTTCGACGATGATGTCGGCGGGCTCGAGATAGGGACGCTCTTTCCAGTACGCGGCCGCGTTTTCAACCGCGGCATCGGCAGAGCTTCGGACATCACCCTCGAGGCGCCAGCCCGATCACACAGAGCGCCAGCAGACCGTAGGTCACCCAGGGCTGCCGATTTTCTGTCGAATTCGCAGACGGACGCGACGACATCTTCAGATGCCTCTCTTCGCCAACCAGGTACTGCGCAGGGCCCCGATGGGGAGACCCCCCAAACGAACCTCTGCTATGGATAAAACGGAAGAAAGGATTGACGGCTGAAGCACAAACACGCGCCGGCTGCCTTCCGCGAAACCCGTGGCCATGCCGGGGTGGAACGGATTATTTCAACCACAGCGGAAAACTCCGGAGCAGTGCCTCGGTGGGGCTTTCGCATCAAAGCTATGCTGGGCGCGGCCAGTTTCGGCAGTGGGGAGGATCGAGTGTCGGCGCAGCATTGGTGGATCTCGTGGATGATTGCGCTCGTCGCGGCCGGTTGCGGCGGCTGCGGGGGGGATCCCGGACAGGAGCGCGACGCCGAAGGCGCGTTGCTCATGGCTTCCGCGGGCCCGGATGGCACGGAAATGCCGCCGGGCGCGATGCCCGAACTCGTTGAATCCCTCCGCCAAAGTCTGGCGACGGAGCCCCATCCCTCGGATGGTGGCGGGCGCGCCTGGCTCGAGCAGCTCCCGGGCGACCCCGAGTTCGCGATCGCTGGAGCGCCCGGGCGATTCAGGTTGATTTACGAAGTCGGACCGGAGGGAATCGCGGTCGGCGGCATGATCTATTTCCAGGTTTCACCGTTCTGGCATTGGAGCACACCCCAGGTCGAAGAGCCTGAGCTGGATGGCTTCACAAAAGTGACGGCCAGCGGCAAGGACATCCAGGTCGACGCCGCCACGCTCGACCAACAGCTTCTCGTTCTGCGCGTTTCCGGGCGAGCCCTTCGGGCCGGGGACCAGATCACGTTTGTGTACGGCGCGGGGCCTGCGGGCGCGCTGGCGGACTCTCTCGCGGAAAAGAATTCCCGCTTCTGGTTTGCGATCGATGGAGATGGCGATGGCTTTCGCGTCTTCCTGAAGGCCTCACCGGGCATCGATGTCCTGTCGGCCCCTCCGACTCAGATTCGGGTCACTCTTCCAAGTGTCGCACGCCCCGGGAAGCCGTTTCGAATCACCGTTGCGACATTGGATCCCAGTGCAAACGCGGGGTATCCATTCGAAGGCAGGATCGAGCTCACCAGCACATCCGCCGAGCATCCACTCGAGCTGACAGAACCCGTGGTATTCGTTGCATCCGATCGGGGGAGAAAAACCTTCGAAGCCATCGTCCGGGAGCCCGGAGTCGTACGGGTGCGCGCGAAATCGGAAAACGGAATCGTCGGCGAGAGCAACCCCATGATGGTCTCTTCAGACGGGCAGAACATCTTCTGGGGGGATCTCCACGGTCATACCAGCCTTTCCGATGGAACGGGCACCGTAGCGGATTACTTCCTCTACGCGCGCGATGCTTCCGCTCTCGACGTGGTCGCGATCACGGACCACGACCACTGGGGCGTGTTGCAACTAGACCAACACCCCGAGTTCTGGGAGGAGACCAAGGCCGAAACGCGTCGCTTTCACCAACCCGGCCGCTTTGTCACGCTGCTCGGCTACGAGTGGACCAGCTGGATCTACGGACATCGGCACGTGCTCTATTTCGAAGACGAGGGCGAAATCTACAGCTCGATTTCCCCTGATTATGAACATCCGACACAACTTTGGGACGCCTTGCGGGGAAAGCCCGCGCTCACATTCGCCCACCACTCCGCGGGTGGCGTGATTCGGACGGACTGGGATGTCCCGCCCGATCCGATACTCGAACCGTTGACCGAGATCACCTCCGTTCACGGCAGCAGCGAAGCGCTCGACTCACCGGTTCCGATCTACGATCCGATCCCTGGAAACTTCGTGAGAGATGTCCTCGACCGCGACTATCGATTTGGATTCGTGGGCAGCGGCGACAGCCACGATGGCCATCCCGGACTCGCTCACCTCGTCACAGAGAGCGGTGGGCTCGCCGCCATCGTCGCCGACACACTGACGCGAGAGTCGGTGCTAGAGGCCATGCGCGCGCGCCGTGTCTATGCGACCAATGGACCGCGGATCCTGTTGCGCACCGCCCTCGACGAACATCCCATGGGTGCGTTGATTCCGAAGCCCGACGCGGGAAGCTATAGCGGTGAACTTTTCGTCAAGGTCGTCGCAGAAGCACCGCTGGAGCGCCTCGACTTGATCCGAAGTGGGCAAGTCGTCGACTCCCTGCCGATCGACGGGCTACTCGAGATCACACTGCGTCGCGAAATCGAAGACCTGGTTTCGGGCGAATATCTCTACGTGCGCGCCGTACAGGTAGACACCGGCACCGCGTGGTCGAGCCCGATCTACATCGAGTGATCGACCACGGCTGACCCAGTTTGCGAAGGTGCAGTTTCAATACCCAGGGAAGTCATGCCGCATCCCCCCCGAACCTCGATTCTCCTGCCGGTATTCAACGCGGTTGAAACGCTGCCCACCTGCTTGCGCAGCATCCAACGCCAGACGGACCCCGATTGGGAGTGCATCGTGGTCGACGACGGATCTTTCGATCGCGGATCCGATATCGCCAGAGAGTTTTCGGCGATGGACCCGCGGTTCCGGCTGTTCGATCGACCCCATCGAGGCCTCGTTCCAACCCTGATCGATGGCGTCGAGCATTGCAGGGGCCGATTGGTGGCACGCATGGATGCTGACGACTGGATGCACCGCGACCGGATCGCCGCTCAGTCTGCTGCGCTGGAGGGCAATCCCGCGCTGGCGGCTGTCGGATGTCGCGTTCGCCTTTTTCCCCGGAGCGACCTGCGAGACGGGATGCGCGCCTACGAGCACTGGCTCAACTCGATCGATTCTCCACAGAAGATCCGTGCAGAAGCGTTCGTCGAATGCCCGATCGCCCATCCCAGCCTGATGATCCGCAGCGAGATTCTGCGCGCCCACCCCTACCGTGATTGCGGTTGGGCTGAGGACTACGACCTCGTGCTCCGCTTGCTCACCGCGGGCCTGGAGCTAGACGTCGTGCCTCGTAGGCTGCTCGCATGGCGAGATCGACCCGAGCGCCTCTCGCGCACCAGCGAGACCTACTCGATCCAGCGCTTCACAGCCTGCAAGGCGGCACATCTTGCCAATTCCTTTCTCGAAAACTCGAACACCTACGCGCTATGGGGTTACGGGGGAACCGGGCGCAGTCTGCAAAACGCACTTCGGAAACACGGCAAGCGACCGAGCGCAATCCTCGAACTCCACCCGGGACGCATCGGCAATGCCATCGCGGGCGCCCCGGTCGTCCACCCGGACGAATGGCTCCGCTCTCCTCAGCAACGGCTCGTAGTATCGGTAGCGGGTGCGACGGCACGCGCCGAAATCCGCGCTGCGCTCGACCGCGCGGGGCTGTGCGACGGAGTCGACTACGTGTGCGCGGCCTGATCGTTCGGTTCGTCGTCGGCCAACTCGAACTCCCAGGCGAGAAAGGTCCTCAGATCCTCGGCTGCGGATCGGGCCTGCTCACGCACATATCCGCTGCCATCGTGGAGGGCCGTGTCGACGAGCCGCTTGATGCGCTGGGCATCGAGGCGGCCAAAGCGACGCGCGAGGTGTCCGAAGCCGAGCATCGCGTTGCCGCGAACCATCGCATTGCGGTGGCGCGCGAGCCGCGCACAACAATTCTCCGCGAGCGCTCGATCGCCGCCTTCGGACGCGAGTTCGAGAATCCAGTCCATCAACTCCACCGGGTCATCCCGCTCGAGTGCTTCCTCCGCTTTCTCAGATCCGTTCAACTCCGAGAGCCCCCTAGTCATCCGACCTGACCTCAGCCGATTAAAACTCAGCCGACCCCGGCACCCGCGGAAACGGAATCACGTCGCGGATATTTGCCATTCCCGTCATGAACTGAACGATGCGTTCGAACCCGAGGCCGAAACCCGAGTGAGGCACCGACCCATAGCGGCGCAAATCGAGGTACCACCAATACGCGGCCTGGTCGAGATCCTGGTCTGTCATCCGGCGTTCGAGGACGTCCAACCGATGCTCGCGCTGCGAACCACCCACGATCTCACCGACCTTCGGGACCAGCACATCCATCGCTCGAACGGTTTTCTCGTCGTCGTTCAGATACATGTAGAAGGCCTTGATCGTCGCGGGATAGTCGGTGACGACGATCGGCTTTCCGATGTGCTTTTCGGTCAGGTAGCGCTCGTGCTCGCTCTGAAGGTCCACTCCCCACTTCACTGGAAACTCGAAACTCTCCCCGCTGCGCTCGAGGATCCCGACCGCATCGGTGTAACTGATCCGTTCGAAAGGTGTGTCGACAATGTGCTGCAGGGTTTCGAGCACTGTCTTGTCGATGCGCTCATTGAAGAACGCCATGTCGTCGGGGCATCGCTCCAGAACACGCGAAATCACGTGTTTCAAAAAAGCCTCCGCGAGATCCACGTTACCATCGAGTTCACAAAACGCCATCTCGGGTTCGATCATCCAGAACTCTGCGAGATGCCGGCTCGTATTGGAATTTTCGGCGCGGAAGGTGGGGCCGAATGTGTAGACGTTGGTGAGTGCGAGCGCGGCAATTTCGGCCTCGAGTTGCCCCGAAACCGTGAGGAAGGTTTCGCGCCCAAAGAAATCCTGTCCAAAATCGACCGATCGGCTTTCAGTGCGCGGAGGGTCACCCGCGTCCAGGGTCGAGACGCGAAACATCTGGCCGGCACCTTCGGCATCCGATGACGTGATGATCGGCGTGTGCAGCAGTAGGAAGTCGCGCTCTTGAAAGAACTCGTGAACCGCCGCGGAGGCGGCGTTGCGAATGCGAAACACCGCACCCAGGGTATTCGTGCGCGGCCGCAAATGCGCGAGAGTGCGCAGAAATTCGAACGAATGCCGCTTCTTCTGCAGCGGATAATCTTCAGCGACCGTGCCGACCACATCGATGCGCTGTGCCTGCAGCTCGAATCGCTGACCTTTGCCGGGCGAATCGACGACTTCGCCGACGACCGACACCGCGCAACCCGTCTGAAGGTGGCGCAGTTCCGTTTCGAAATTCTCGAGTTCGGGTGCGGCAACCACTTGAAGGCCCGCAAAACACGAACCATCACTGACCTCGAGAAACGAAACCCCCTTCGAGTGGCGCGCGGTGCGCACCCAGCCGCGCAGCGTCACCACCCCGCCTGCAGATTCTCGCGCGAGAATCTGCCGAACGGATTGGCAGTCGATGGCCTCGGATTCTTCGCTCACGGTCTAGAAATCTGATCGCCGTTGGCGCGATTGTCGAACCCTACGGTCCGGAAAAATCGTAGATCTCTCAGATCGGACATTGAAGGTTTCCGAGTCGCTGAGTCACGATCGCGTTTTCCCGATAGTCGATCGGAATCACCACCAGACTCGGCCCCTCGGCGAGGAACGCCTCCTCGAGCGTCGAGCGGAGCTCTACACTCTTCTCGACCCGGTAGCCATTCCATCCAAAGGACTGGGCGAGTGTGACGAAATCGGGATTGCCGAAGCTCAGGTCCGTGTGGCGGCCGAATTCGTTCTGTTGTTTCCAGGCGATCAGACCATACTCGTGATCTTCCCAGATCATCACGACAATATTTGATCCGATCCGCACGGCAGTCTCCATCTCCTGAACGTTCATCAAGAAACCCGCGTCGCCGCAGATCGCCATGATGCGTCGGTCCGGGAACACGCGCTGTGCGGAGATCGCGCCGGGCAGCGCGAAGCCCATCGAGCAGAATCCGTTGGGAATCAGGCAGGTATTCGGCTCGTGACATTGGTAGTAACGCGCAATCCACATTTTGTGGACACCCACATCACTCAAGAGTACATCGTGTGGGCCCATCACCTGACGTGCATCCCAGATCGCTTTCTGGGGCCGGATCAGTCCGTTGGTGTCGTCGTCCTTGTGCTCGGCGAACTCAGCGCTCATCTCGCGTCGCACGACCTGCTGATGGGTGGTGTCGAAGGAGACCGGGGCGTTCGCCGCTCGCTCGTTCAACATCCACAAGGTATGAGCGAGGTCTCCGACGACATCGACCGCCACGCGATAGTTTTCGTCAACCTCCGCAGCCAAGAAATCGATGTGGACGATTACCTTGTCACCCGATCCATTCCACAACTGCGGGCGGTATTCGACCATGTCATAGCCCAGGCAGATGACGACATCCGCGGCGTCGATCAGGTGGGCGACGTGATCTTTTCGCTGAAAGCCGATCGTATACAGACAATGCTCTGAATCCATATCCACGCAGCCCTTCGCCATGAAGGTGCACACTACGCCGATGCCCGTCTGTTCGCAGAATTTTCGAAGCTGTTTGCTGGCGCGCTTTCGAATCGTTCCATTACCGGCGAGAATCACCGGGCACCGCGCGGACTTGATGAGCTCCCACGCCTGGTCGACGACCTTGTCCGCGGGAACAGCACGGCGTGTGCGTTGGGCCGGGATCGGAATCGTCTTCGCGTCGAGCTGCGCAATGTCCTCCGCGAGTTCGATGTGGGCCGCGCCGGGCTTCTCGGTTGTCGCGATCTTGAACGCCTTTCGAACGATCTCCGGAATATTGTCGGGGTGCAAGATCGCCTGTGCCCACTTCGTCACGGGCTCGAACATGCTCACCACGTCCATGTGCTGGTGGCTTTCTTTGTGCTGACGCTCGCTGTCCGCCTGGCCGGTGAGGCAGATCAGCGGTGCGCGATCCATGTTGGCGTCTGCCACACCGGTGATCAGGTTCGTTGCCCCCGGGCCCAATGTTCCGAGGCAGACACCCGGCTCCCCCGTGAGTCGGCCGTGAACTTCCGCCATGAAGGAGGCGCCCTGCTCGTGGCGGGTCAAGACGAATTCGATCGGAGAATCCTCGAGTGACATCATGAAGTGGGCATTCTCTTCGCCGGGCACGCCGAAGATCTGCGTCACGCCTTCGGCCTCCAGACATTTTACGAATAGATCGGATGCCTTCACGCTAGTCCTCCCAGATAGTTCGGCTGGATTATGGCGCAAATCGGCCGAAATCGAAGCAGCATTCAGCGTCAGACGATTTCGTCGTCTTGGAGAAACCAGAGTTCGAAGCGCGGCGTGTAGGAGAGATCGAATGCACTCTCGAGTGAGCGCCGGTAGGCGTCTCCCTGCTCGGCGTACGACGCCTCCGGGTTTCGGAGGCCATCCCGGTCGCCCAGCGCACCCGTCTTGTAGTCGACGATCACCATCTCGTCGTTGTCGGGGTCTCGGTAAACGAGATCGATCTGGCCCACGAAATAACCCACAGGGCCTTCGTCGTCGATTGGCGGACTCAGAACCGATAGCTCCCGGGCGACAATTCGATCCGACAATTCCCGCAGGCGCGCGAACAGACGTCCTCGCGCAATTTGATCCCACAGCTGCGTTCCAGCGGCTACCGTCTCTCCCGCGCGATCGTTTGCTGCGGATTGCGCGAGGTCGCGAGCAACCGCGTCTCTCCGGTGTTCGATCTCCACGTTCACGTCCGCGGTAAAATCGAACTCCTCGAGGGCACGGTGAATCGCGCTGCCAATCGCGCGCGCAGCGGCACCATTTTCGCGGCTTTCCGCGCGCTCGAAAACCTCCGGATCATCGTCTCCGCGGCCTCGCGCAGAAGCCGCCGCACTCATCGGCCGAGACATGCGCTCGGCGGCGCTCGCTCTCAACCCGGCGAGCCTGTGCGATGCGTCGGATATCTCGGATTCCGACGGGAGTTCGGTGCCGTTCACACGCGTACCCGACGGGGCTGCCGCTTCGCCCGCTTCCAGATCGGGCAGCGACCAGCGCGTCCCGAAGCCATCGACGAAGTCGGAAGTTCCCTCTAGAGCGGGGCCCGACAACCAACCTGCGAGGCCCTCGGTCGATTCGATGCGAGGCTGAATCTGCTCGATCGCCTGCCCTTTCTGCCCTCTGCCCGAACGCCGCCGATGATCGGGCCAGAGCCCCGTCAACACGAGTCGCTGCTTGGCGCGCGTCATCGCCACATAGAGCAGGCGAACCCGCTCGGCCTCGGCACTCCGCTCCCGCTCGCGCAGCACACAATCCCACGCGAGTGTCGGCACACCGAGCAACTGGTACTCGAATCCACCTGCTAGCTCCGCGGCTTGCGTGGGCCGCTCGGGCCCACCCCCACTCCCCTTGTGGAGCTGCATCAAGTAGACGTGTTCGAATCCGAGGCCCTTCGCGCCGTGGATCGTCATCACCTTCACGGCGTCCGCCATCAAGTCGGCGGGACGACCCTCTTCGGCGACCTTCTCGGAAGCCACGGCTGCCCGCAGCCGGCGCGCCAATTCGTGTGGGTCTCGACCCGCCTCCAACTCCAGGCCGATCTCCCGAAAAAAGCGCTCGAGGTTCGCACAGCGCCAGGCTCCGAGATAGCGAGCGGACTCCGTCGCTTCGAACAAGGTTCGGGTTCGCAGCTTTTCGATGAAAACATCCGCAGGATCGCGCGCGAATGACGCGCGCAACTGGGCGATGTCGGAGATCGCCCAGAGCAGGTTTTCCTCCCATCCTGAGATTCGCTCGATGCCCGGAACCTCCGCCGCCACAGAGCTTGCAGCGTCACGAATTGAAACGGCGAGTGCGGTGATGGTCTCGGGCTCGGAGCCGTCGAGCTTCGCAAACTGATCGGGAAAGCCGCGAGACCAGAGCGGAATCCACGCCGCGTCCGGAACGCCAACGGCCACCGATCTCAGATAGCTGATCAATGCGAGCTGGTCGTTCGGGTCGAACACGCATCGAACGAGACAGGAGGCATCGATGACTTCGCGACGTCGGTAGTAGTTGCGATCGCCCTCGGCCGCATAGGGAATCCCCGCTTGGCGCAGTGCGGGCAGATAGATCTCCCAATCCCCTCGGCTGCGAAAGAGCACGCCGATCGACTTCCATTCTACGCCGTGCCGATCGTGCAGTTCGCGCAAATCGCGCGCCAACGCAAGAGCTTCGATCTGCACTGCTTCGGCTGCGCCGGTCGCGCGTTGCCCATTTCCGTCACCATCCCAACCGGTGGGCAACCAGTACTCGACGGGCCGGAGGCGGTCGCGACGAAATCCCTCCGCATCCGCGTGTTCCGGGCTGGCGATCAGCCGCTCGAACGCCGGTTGAACACCGGGAACCGGCTTCATCACGGGCTCAATCACGCGCTCGACTTCGTCCAACACGTTTGGGACCGATCGAAAATTAACCGACAAGCGCACGAGTTCGCCACCCGACTCGCAAACCTCATCGACGAATGCGCGGTATGCGGCCAGATCCGCCCGGCGCCAGCTGTAGATGCTTTGCTTCGGGTCGCCGACGATGAAGAGCCCCGGGCGCGCATCTTCCGGGCCGTCGAGCGCCAACGCGCGCACGATCTCGCACTGACATTGATCGGTATCCTGAAATTCATCAACGAGGAGCTGGTCAATACCCGCGCGGATCCTCGCGGCCACATCGGGTCGATCGCGGAGCAGGAAGCGCACTTCACCGAGCAGCGCCGAAAACGTGAGAACACCTGCCGATCGCAGCTGCGCTTCGGCGGCGGCGAGTGGGGCCTCGAGCGCGCTACGTGCGGCGTCGAGCAAGTCAAGATCGATCGAAATTACGTGCTCGAAATGCAGCAAGAGCTCGCCAACGCAAGCAGAGAGCTGCTCCGCGCGATCGCCAACAGCAGCCGTCTCGCTCTTGTTGAAGTCTCCCTTTCTCCACTTCTTGAGACGACCGCGCAGTCGATCAGTCAAGCGCTCGCGAAGCCGCCCAACGAATTCAGCGAAGTCAGCGCGATCGGAAGGCGGCTCCTCGTTCAACGTCGCACGCAACCAATCGAGAAACTCCGCTGTATCGATGGTGACGCTGCCCCCCGTCAGCAGGTCTCCGCCGGCGATCGCCGCATAGCCCTCGACCTGTTCGCAAAGCCGAACGATCAGCGCAGCGATGCGATCGGGCGTTGCGGGATCTGCACCCAACGTTTGTGAGGGGAATCCGGCATCCAAAAGTGCGATCAGGGCTTGCTCGATCTCTCTCGGCCCGAACCCGCGAGCGGCGAGTGCGAGGAAGCCGGGGGCTCCCGAATTCGTGTACGCGGATTCGAGCGACGCCTCCATCGCCAATCGAACGGCCTGCTCCTGCAAGCGCCCGTCCGCGTCGATCTCGAGATTGGGGTGGAGTCGCGCGTCGAGGGAATTCTCGACCAGAAGCCGCCGGCAGTAGGCGTGAATCGTCTGCACGACGAGGTGATCGAGCGAGCCACGCAACGCTCTCGCGCGCGCGCAGAGTTCGGCGGCGGGCAGCGCGGGCTCGGGAGCCTCTAGCTAATCGACAGATTCCCCACGCTCCACATCGAGCAATGCGTCGCCGATCCGCTCGCTCATCTCTGCAGCGGCCTTCTCGGTGAACGTAATCGCGACGGCACCCCGGAGCACCTGGGCTGCGACGCGGTCGCCGCGAGCCCCTTCAGCGGTCGAC
>JAFDAW010000316.1 GCA_019313605.1 Deltaproteobacteria bacterium | reverse complement strand
TCCTCGTTGGAGCCGACCTGATTCGAAGGTCAACCAAGACGCGGGGCCTTCCAGAGTTCTTCCTGGGCCTGGCGTTTGTCTTCAACGGTCTCTCCTACTTGTTTTCAGATCTACCGATCATCATCGACAACGAAGCGATCGTGAACGAGTTCAGCTTCACCGGCCGAATCTTTGCCGCTCTCTGCGCGCTGACGATCGGGGCCTTCACCTGGCGGGTCTTTCGATCGGAGGCCAGCTGGGCAAAGTGGACTTTCTGGGCAGCTAGTGCGCTGCTCCTGGTGGGCCTCACAGTCTCAGCGATCGAGGGCGACTGGGAAGGTGCTTATCCGCTGACCTATAAGGGCTTCTGGTTCGAGTGGCTCGGTGGCCTCGTGCCGTTCATCTGGCTCGCAACCGAGTCGCTGCACACCTATTCGCGAACCCGGCGGAAGGTGCGTCTCGGGCTCGGCGATCCGATCGTGAGCAACCGATTCCTCCTGATCGGCCTCTACGGAACACTTGCATCCTGCACCTACCCAATCTACCTGTGGATGTACATCCTGTACGAACGCCACGGGATATGGTCCGATTCGTTGGGCGCATTCGTCGGAATCGTCGAGATATTTTCGTTGGCCGCGCTCTGGATTTCCTTCACGGCGCCCGCCTTCTACAGACGCTGGGTCGGCGAGACCCAGCCAAGCGAATAGAGGCTTCACCACAGCCTCGCGGGAGACCGCCAGCCGGCGATCCGCGAGGCCGAGGAACCGGACGCTTTGGGTCGAGCGATTCAGAATAGATTGAGCAAGCCGCGCTTCGACGTAGCGCCCTCGTCGAGCGCCGTGAGGACCTCTTTCCAACTGCCCCGCTCGGCGAGTTGGCGAGCCGTCTGCCCGTGCTCATTGCGGCGCTTTGCACTGGCACCACGCTCGAGCAACAGCCGCACAACCTCGACGCGTCCCGCCTCGGCGGCGATTACCAAGCCGAGCACCCAGAAGTGATGCCAGGCCCCTATCTCCAGATCAGCGTGCACGATACCGGTGTCGGCGTGGAACCTTCGGTGCAGGAACACGTCTTTGAACCGTTCTTCACCACCAAGGCGAGTGGACAAGGCACTGGCCTGGGCCTCGCAACGTGCCACGGCATCGTCAAGCAGAACGGCGGGCACATCGGGCTCGTCAGCCTGCCCGGTGAGGGCACGACCTTCGAGATCTACCTACCTCGTGCCGAAGCGGAGAATTCGATTGCCAAGATCAAGCCCCAACCAGAACCTGTGCAGCGTGGAAATGAAACGATCCTGCTGATCGAAGACGAGGAGCCCGTGCAAAAACTCTGCAAGCATGCGCTCGAAAAACTCGGTTACACGGTGATCGCTGCGACTGCGGGCATCGACGGCCTTGAGCGTGTATCACGGTTCGAAGGCACGATCGACGCTCTCATCACGGATGTGGTCCTACCAGACATGCGGGGGCCAGAAATTGCAGAGCAGCTGCGAAAAGTGCGGCCCGACATCGCTGTACTCTTTATATCCGGCTACACCCATGACGCGATCGCGCGCGACGGTGTCCTCGAACCGAACGTCAACTTCCTGCAGAAGCCCTTCACGATGACGAAGCTCGGGGAGAAAGTGCGCCGCATGCTCGATTCGCGTTGACGAATGATCGGAGCGGCCGGGAATTGAATCTCAGCCGCGTCGGTGGGTACCGAAGAGCGCGCGCGACGCAACCTGGTAGAGAAGGCCCGCGGCGACGCAGGCCACCAGTGCGATCAATACGAAAGCGATTCCCAGAAAAAAGACTCGGTCGGCGAGCTCCTCGCCCTCGTCCTCGATCTGAGACACGGCCCGGAGAATCGGCCCGAGCCGTTCGACATCTTCACTGTTGCTACTCAGAATCCGGTCGAGCGCGTCGGCGGCGGCGGCGATCTGCTGGGCAGCAGCGGCGATCTCGGCGGCGGTGTTTCCGTACTCGGTGATGTCGAAGGGTTGGTCGTCCGAGACCTCCTCGTCGCTCTCGAAGAGTGCATTGATTGCGCGCGCCGCCTCATTCACCCGGATCGCGGTTTCTCCGCCCACCTCCAGCGTCCGGCGGGCCTCGGCCGAAAGTTGTTCGAGCTGCTCGATCTGTGTGGGCAGGGTTTCGAAAACCGCAGCGATTCGCTCGGAGCTTTGCGCCAGGCGACTGGTATCGGCGATGAGCGTCTGCACATCCGGCTGGGCGAGCGTCTCGTACACCACGAACTCGCCCTGCCAGCGAATCAGAAACTGGAGATGTTCGGCGTAAAAGAGGAGACGCTCCGAGAGGTCACGGGCCTCGTCCACGGCGCGCGTCATGTCGCCCACGTCGGGCAGCAGCCCGACGCCGGAAAGCACGCCGTCGGACAGGGCGTTCCAGATCTCCATCTCTCCCCGCTCGAACGCAAACTCGCCAAAGCGCGCGGCCGTGACGGAGCGAACTTCCGGATTTTCCTCCCTCCAGGCGACGATCAGCTGGTCGAGCGCGTCGAGCTGATCCGGCTTGAGGACCCGTGCGCCAACCGCCCAGATCTCGGAATCGAGCTTCTCGAACTGCTGCGCCGTCACCTCGCTGAACACGCGGTTGCTCGAAAGGATCGGGCTGGGCTCCACAGAGAGCTTTCGCGCGCGTTCGGCGGTGATTCGCGTAAAGACCATCATGTCGAGCAGGTTCGTGAGTGGATCCTGCCCTGCGGCGATCGAAACCGTCGTCGCCGCCATGTTGATTTTGTAACGCTGCCACTCGCGACGGTCGGACGGCGTGGCGGCGGCGCGTTGGCCCTCATTTCCGGTCTGGGTGAGCCAGGCAAAGTAGCGGTGCGCGAAGCGCTGGACTTCCTCACGAAGCCGCTCGCGGGTCATTTTCCCGCTGGCCTCCTCACGCGACTCGGTGAGCTGCGAGAGATCCGTGTGAATCCTCCCGCCCATGCAGCCGAGCGACCCACTCACCAGCACCGCCAGCGACACCACCAACA
>JAFDAW010000315.1 GCA_019313605.1 Deltaproteobacteria bacterium | reverse complement strand
TGAGTGCTCGCTCGCCATCTCAGCTCACCGCCACAGCCGCGCGCTTGCGCGCGCGCTTGAGCAAGGAGCGAACCGTCGGGCTCGGCTGCGCGCCGTTTGCAACCCAGGCGTCGAAGCGGTCGACCTTGATCTCGAATTTTTCGGGGTTCGATCCGGGCTCGTAGGTGCCGAGGAACTCCAACGGCCGGCCGTCGCGCTGCGAGCGCTCGTCGATCGCAACGATGCGGTAGTGGGGTCGCTTCTTGGCACCTCCACGTGTCAGGCGAATCTTGACCATGGCTCGTGTTTCCCTCTGCGCGTTTACAAAACGCGAAATGAATCAATTGGTTGCGGATTGCCGGCGCCGTGCAATCAGCGCGGTAAATCGGCCAGCGGTGGAGGCTAGATCAGGCGTCGGAGAGGGTCAACCACAGCGCCGGGCCCGCGGCGCGCCTCAGCCGACCCGGAACCAGAGTTCCGAGGGGGCTTCTGCGGGCAGTACGGCGCGCAGGGCCTCGAGAATCTCGGGGCTCCGGAGTTGGAGTTGTTGGCACCACACGCTCGAGTCCACGGTGGCCTCGAGGACACTGCCGCGCAGCGCCGTGGGCTGACAATGAGCGGCGATATCGGCGCCGACGGCCTCTTCCCAGCGCTCCGCAATCCGCATCACCCGCGCGCTGTCCCCCGCGCCAATATCTTCGAGGACCTGCGCCACGAGCGCTCCGAGCGGTTCGGGCCGGCTCTTTCGCCTGCCGCTCATTCGTCCTCCTCGAGCGATTCGAGCACAGCGGCGAGGTTCGGCTTTGCGAGCGCCCCCCAGCGCAGGACGGCGAGTTCCGGCCCCGTCGTGTCGATGACCGTGCTCTCTCCCTCCCCCCCGGCCTCGGCACCTTCGACGGCGAGTAGCCGAGGGCTGTCCGGATCGGTCCCACAGACCTCGTGAACCTGCTCGATTGTGGCGGCGGGCGTGGCGCCGCTCCGGTTGAGGCTCGTGGAGGTGATCGGGCCCACGCCCTCGGCGGCCAGGCGGCGCGCGAGTGCGGCGCTGATCGGATGAGAAGAACAGCGCACGCCCACTGCACCGTCGTGGCGCGGAACGCCCGGCGCAAACACGCCGCGGCAGTTCATGACCAGTGTGAGCGGCCCCGGCCAGAACACACCCGCGAGGCGTCGGGCCAGTTCGTTGAATTCGAATCCGAGCGGTTCGAGGGTGTCGGGATCGGCGATCAAGATCGAGAGCGGCGCGGATTCGCGCTGGCCCTTCCAGCCCCGCAACCGATCGATCGCCGCGACCGAACAGGCGTCGGCGCCCAGGCCCCAAACCGTCTCGGTCGGATAGGCGAGCAGCCCGCCATCTCTCACCCAGTCGACCGCCTCGCCGATCGGATCGTCGATCGTCACTGGGTGGGGCATCGGGAGGCGAGCCCGGCCGCCGCGATGTCGCGCCGCAGCTGCATCCCGCGAAAGCGGATCCGATCGGCAGCCGCGTAGGCCCGCGCTGCGGCCTCGGCGACGTCGCGGCCGCGAGCCGTGACACCCAGCACGCGCCCTCCGGCGGTTGCGAATCCGCCGTCTGCGCCGCGCTTGGTTCCCGCGTGAAACACGACGACGTCGGGGTCGCCTTCCACTTCAGCCAGGCCTTCGATCGGAACACCCTTCTCGTAGTCGCGCGGATAACCGCCCGACGCGAGCACCACGCAGACCGCCGCCTGACCCCAGCGCGTGGGGAAATCCGCCGGGTCCAACTTGCCGCGCGCCGCCCCGTAGAGGATCGGGAACAGATCGTCCTCCATCCGCACCATCAGGGGCTGGGTCTCGGGATCTCCGAAGCGCACGTTGAACTCGACAACGCGCGGGGCGCCGTCCGCATCGACCATCAAACCGACGTAGAGCACACCGGAAAAGGGGTGGCCCTCGGCCGCCATCCCGCGAACCGTGGGTTCGACGATCTCGCTGACGATGCTTCGTTCGACCGCCTCGGTGACCAACGCGACCGGAGAGTAGGCGCCCATCCCGCCCGTGTTTTCGCCCCGATCGCCGTCGAGAGCGCGCTTGTGATCCTGGGCGGGCGCCAGCGTCGCGATGTGCTCGCCGTCGGTAATCGCGTAGTAAGAGACCTCTTCACCAACCAGAAGTTCTTCGACCACGACCGCGGAACCCGCGTCGCCAAAACGCCGGTCTGCCATGATCTCGACGAGCGCTCGCTCCGCTTCGTCGGGCGTCGAACAAACCGCAACGCCCTTGCCCGCCGCGAGGCCGTCGGCCTTCACCACACACGCGCCGCCGATTTCTCGCACGTAGCTGCGCGCCTCGTCGAGGTCCGAGAACTCGCGAAACGCGGCGGTCGGGATCCCGTGGCGCGCCATGAAGCGCTTCGCAAAAGACTTGCTGGATTCGAGTTGGGCGGCGAACGCCGAGGGCCCGAAGGCCGGGATGTCGGCATCGCGCAATCGATCCGCGAGGCCCGCGGCGAGCGGATCTTCGGGCCCGATCACCACGAGCCCGATGTTTTCGCTGCGCGCGAGTTGGATCAGCGCGTCGGCGTCGGTGGCTTTGATCTCCGGAAAGCAGGTCGCGAACGCGGCGATCGCATCGCTGCCGGGCGCCGCGAGCACCGCGTCGACCCTTGGGCTGCTCGCGATCTTCCACGCCAGCGCGTGTTCTCGACCGCCCCCGCCAACCACCAGGACTCGCATCTCGGCTCCGCTACTCGATGGGTACAGCGCCTACCCTCAGTGTCTGAAGTGACGCACGCCTGTGAGGACCATCGCGATTCCCAGTTTGTTGGCAGCAGCGATCACTTCGTCGTCACGCGTAGAACCGCCGGGTTGAGCGATCGCCGTCGCACCCGCTTGCGCGGCCGCCTCGACACCGTCGGGGAAGGGGAAGAACGCGTCACTTGCCAACGCCGATCCCGTCAGGTTCAAACCGACGCGCTCTGCCTTGGCGACGGCTTGCAGGATTGCGTCGACCCGCGAGGTTGCAC
>JAFDAW010000081.1 GCA_019313605.1 Deltaproteobacteria bacterium | reverse complement strand
GTGCCGGGCGACAACCGGCGGGACTGCACGAACGCTCCGGATCTCGGGCCAAGCGTCGATGCGAACAATTCGTTCACGATCGGGCCGATGATCTCGGCTGCGACGAACCCCGATGCTCCCGCCGATCTCGTGGTGATACAGCTCGCGGGCAGCGGTGGAACGAACAGCGACCTGCTCTGCGAGGCCGGACAGCAGAGCGTCTTCCTCGGACCGCTGCGGATCGAAAACTTCGTGAGCGGTGACAACCCCCTCACCACCCAGTCGTTCGAGAGTTTCTTGCCAGACCCGCTCTCGCTGCTCACGGAACCGGCGTCCGGGCCGACTCCCCCGCCGGAAATCCCGCTCGCGCTCGTGGTGACGGAGTTGCTCCCTGCCGGCGATGCGCTCGTGACGCTCGAGTTGAAGCGAGCTCCGACCGATCCGGATCGGCGCTTCGAGCTGCGAATGGGCGCGCCGCAGAACGAGATCGACAGACTCGTGGTGGGGCTGACCACGGATGCGGCGCCAACGCAGGCCGACGTTAGCTTCGGCGGGTGCGAGATCCCGGGGAGCGCGGTTGCAAATGTCCCAGCCGGGCTGGTGGACGAGCTGCGCGGCTGCCCGGAAGCGGCAAATCTCCCGGCGGGTGCCGTAGTCGGTACGAACGTCAATATCCCGACGAGCTTCAACTTCATCGGCAATCCGGTCGTCGCGACGTACACCGTGGGGCCGGAAGCCGCTGGAGGCGTGCGCCCCCCCAACACCATCTACATCGCGGTCGAGTCACAGGCCGGCTCACTCAACACGGCTGGTAGCGGAGACACTACCGTGCTCGGTGTCGTGGAGTTCGCTCAGCCCGTCGACACGCCCCAGATCGTGCTCACTGGTGGTGAGACGCTGCCGGGTTACGAGGACGGAGTGATCGTGGTGACCTCCGGCCCGGCGGTCGCAAACGACAACGTCGCGATCGTCAGCACCTTCTCGGTAGACGACGATCTAGATCAGGACGGCGTCGGCGACGAAGACGACAACTGCCCCAGTGCGCCGAACGGCGGCCCAGGCGGACAGGCGGACGGCGGCGGTGTCAACACGTTCAGCGACGACGGGATCGGCAGGGCCTGTCAGTGCTTCGACGTCACGGGAAATGGCGTTGTCGACGACGGGAACCTATCGGAAGAAGACGATGTCGCGCCGTGTCAGCAGGTGCTCGCTCTCCTGCCCGGCGAGGCGCCCGCGGATGCTGAGGCAGCTGCCAAGTGCGCCACCGTCGGTACCCAGGATTTCGGGATCGTCGATCTGATCGTGGGAGAACTCGAATCTGCAGGCGAGGACACCGGGCTCGCGGAAACGGGAGTCGGGCTCAGCGCACTGGACGGGGGCATGCAGGTATGCGGGCCTGCCGTCGAGCTGCAGCCGTGAACTTCGCTCGGGCTGCACGGTGGTCCCCGGGGCGCGCGTCCGCTCGCGCGATTCCCGAGGTCGCCATACTGTTCGGCCTACTTTGGGCGGCTATGCCGGCTGCGGCGCAGATCGGTATCGATCCGGCCAGCGTGGTTACGGATATCCTCACCGACAACAGCTTCGGTGCCCCGACCCAGGTCGGGGGTGTCGGCGGTGTGTACGAGGTCCCCGAGTCCCTCGGCAGCCGCCCCGGTGGAGTGAACGGCAGGAACCTCTTCCACAGCTTCGAGCGGTTCAACCTCGCGACGGACGATGTCGGTCTCTTCACCGCAGAGGCTCCGACGACGAACGTGATCAGCCGTGTCACGGGAGGCAACGTTTCGAAGATCTTCGGCACCCTCGAGACGGGGGACGGCCTCGAGGGGGCCAACTTCTATTTTCTGAACCCGCACGGCGTGGTCTTCGGCCCCGACGCGAGATTGGACGTGGCAGGCTCGTTCCACGTCAGCACAGCGGACGAGCTGGGCTTCAACAGTGGAGAGGTCTTCGTGGCGCGACCCGGCGGCGCGGTGCCGACCATGGCGGTAGCCAATCCGATCGACTTTGGTTTCTGGGTCGACGACTCGGCCCCAGCCGGAATCTGGTTCGATGAGACCCGAGCCAGCACGCTCGATCCGAACTTTGTAGTTGGCGACGGCGAGACGCTGTCTGTGGTCGCGGGACGCATCGAGATGGTCGGCCCCGGTGGCGAATCCCGACCCAACGTCGCGGCAACCGGCGGTGTCGTCCAACTCGCCGCGGCTCCCGCGGGCAGCCGGATCCCGGTCGACCTGGGCGAACTCGAAGACGTCGAGGCGCTGCGTTCCAACGACGCGCTGATCCGCTTTACCGGGGGTGGGGGCGCGCAGGTGGCGAGCAGCGGGACCGAGGCGCCCGCGCGGATCGTGATTAGGGCGGGTCGTTTCGAGATGGTGCGCGACCAACTCGGCGGTGCGAGCGGAATCTTGCGCGCGCAGGCAACGGGCCGCGAGCCCGCGGGATCGGTCGCGATCGACGTCGAAGTGGCTGGGGCGATCGAACTCGCTCGCGGTCAGATCCTCTCGTCGACGACCGCGAGCGACAGTAGCGGTGATATTCGCCTCGTTGGCGAGCGGGTCGTGCTCGCGGACGGGACGATCGTGCGCGGGGAGATCCTCGATACCGGTAACGAGAATCCGGGTCCCGGCATCGTTGTCGATGCGGGACGCGGCGTGGTGGAGATTCGCGACGGCTCACAGCTGCGCACCGAAGACGAACTCGAAAATGGCAACAGCAAGGGAAAGGTCGGCAACATCCGCGTGATTGCGTCCGAGTTGAACATCACGGGCAGCCGGGTGGTCGAGATCGGCGGTGAAGACGTCGCAATCGGATCGGCGATTCTCGCGACGAGCCGCGGCGATGGCGACGCCGCGGTCGTGCGCGTCGACACGGATCGCGTTTATCTTTCCGACGAGGGTGAGATCAAGGCGGTCCGGCTCCAGAATCTGCTTTCCCTCGACAGAGTGCCGGACGATTCCGGCCGGATCGAGGTGTACACCGACGAGCTGCAGATTAGAGACGGCGCGATCGGCAGCGTCACCCAGGGCGCGGGTCGCGGAGCCGACGTTTCGGTGGTCGCGGACACCATCCGGGTGGCGAGCACCGGAACGCCGGGTGCGACTGGAGAAGTCATCACGGGACAGATCAGCACGATCACCCAGCGAAGCGACTTCATGGGATTCGAGTTGAACGGCGGGCAGGGCGGCGATCTCACGATCCAGGCCGGATCCGAAGAGCAGCCGGGTCTGGTCCAGTTGACCGGCGGTGGCCAGATCCGGGCTGTAACCCGGAGTGATTCGGATGCGGGCAACCTCGAGTTGACCGTTCACGGGGGCTCGTTCACGGCGCGGGGCGCCTTCGAGTTCGAGGACGCGTCTGGCGCAAGGCATACGGTGCCTTCGGGAGTGTTCTCGCGCTCCGAGGGCGAAGCGCTCGGAGATGGCGGATCCCTCGAGATCGTGGCGGATTCGGTGCTGCTCAATGATCGCGCCGAGATCTCCGCACGGACCGAGACCGACGGCGACGCGGGTGATCTCCTGATCGTCGCTCGTGATCTCGTCTCGGTCCGGGGCGATTCTGCGATTTCGGCGCGTGGCGCAGGTGGCTCCTTTGTCTTGGGCGATCCACGCCCCGGTAACGGTGGCAACCTCACGATCGATGCGGACGTGCTCGAGGTTCTCGACGGTGGAAAGGTCTCGGCCAGCGCGTCCGGAACCGGCGACGCCAAGGACGTGAACATCCGCGCGCGAGAGATCCTCATTTCGGGTGAGGGCTCCGGCGTGTTCGCTCAAGCCCTCGGTCGCAGCGTGCAAGCGGGGCGCGCCGGAAACCTGATTTTTGCGCCCCATGAGGGAGAGCGGATGACCCTTCGCGTACTCGACGGCGGAGAACTCTCCGTCGAGGCGGAGGAGTTCGGTGCACCCGGAGACATCGAAATCCGTGGGGCGGACCTCGTGGAAATTGCGAGCGGGGGCTCGATCAATGCACGCGTCGAGCGCGTGATTCTTCGCGAGGGCGAGGCGCCCGAGGATTTGCCCGAACTCGCGAGCGACATTCGCATCAGTGACACGAACAAGCTGCTTCTTTCGGGCGGAACCATCACCGCGGAAACCAAGGGGCCCGCGCTCGGGGGTACGATCGAGATCGCGGCGAACAACATCGTTCTCCGATCGGGATCCAACATCACGTCGCGAAGCACGGCCGTCAACGGCGGCAATGCGGGTAAAATCGTGCTAGCGGCGGGCCGAAGGTTCGATGCGACCAACAGTTCGGTTACCACCACGGCCGATGACGCCGGTGGCGGTCGAATCTCCATTCAGGCGGGCCACCTCGTCAATCTGCGCAACTCGCTCCTCGAGACGACGGTCCAGGGCGCGGACGCGGGCGAGAACGCGGGTGACATCGACATCCCGCTGCGCGGCGATGAAGGCATCGAACCCGTGCGGCCCAGTTTCGTCGTGGCCAACAACAGCATCATCCGCGCCAACGCGACTGCCACGAATGCGGGTAACATCACGATTGCCGCCAACGACGTCGTGATCTCATCGGATAGCATCCTCGAAGCGACATCGGAAACGGGACTCAGCGGCGAAATTCGCGTCGCCGCTCCCGACACCGTGCTCGTCAGCGGGCTGACACCGCTGCCCGTGGACTTCGAGGATCCCGCCAATCGGTTGCTTCCCCCATGCGTGGCTCGCACGGAGCGCACCGGTAGCTTTGTGGTGCAGAACCGCGAGGCGATCCCGCGGTCGCCCGACGAGGCGCTGTCTGCCTCGCTCGCCGGCTCGCAACACAGTGACAATGTCATACCCAGTATCGAATCCGATCCGTGTTCGGTATTCGAGGAGGCTCCATGATGTTCGAAATTCGCAGACCCTCGATCCGACGCTGCGGTGTCTCGATCGCCATTCCGCTCGCTGTCTGGGCGATCGCATTCGCGGCTTTCTGGAACGCAAGCCCGTCAGCGGCGCAGACGCCGGGGCCGGCGCCAGTCGATATCTACCACAGCACCAACGACGACGGCGTGCACCCCGATCCGTCACTCCCGCCCGGCTGTGTGGCCGGCTCGGGTTCGCCAGGAGCGAACAACGTCCTGGTCTTGGAGCCGAGCACGATGGGTAAAGGCGCGGCACTCACCGCAGACCTCAACTCCTTGGGGCACACTGCGACGCTTCAGACCACCCTGCCGGCCGATCTGTCGGTGTACGCCGCTATCTGGTACGTAGATGCTTTCGACGCAATCACGGTGGCCAACCAGGACCGTCTCCGCACCTTCATTCAAAGCGGCGGAGGGGTTCACTTGACGGGTGAGCGTCCGTGTTGCGAGACCTTGAACGCCTCGGTGCAGGCATTGGTCAATAGCGTCGTCGTGGGGGGCGGTGTCACTGTTGGAGGTCAGGGCGATCCCTCTGCCCCATACCCCATCAACGCCACCGCTGTTGGTAACGTGGCCACGAATCCCAACTCGCTCACGAACTGGAACCAGAATTCCGGGCCTGGGGGGATCGTGGGTCTCGACGCCGAGAACGTCTTCGCAGCCTCCGGCTTTCCCGGCGTAGCGGTGGGCGCGGTCTGGGACTCAAATGAGTTGGTCGGTGGAAAGGGCCGGTTGACTGTGCTGATGGACTGGGACTGGTACGACTCGGCGACTCCAACCGATCGGCTTCCGGTGATCGAGAACGTCCAGGCGTTTCTCGGTGCTGGAGCGGGCGGCGGCGGAAACGTCTGTGTCCTCAATGGTGGCTCGAACGAGCGACTCAACGTCTGGATCGACGGAGGGAACACTGCGAGTGGTGAGGGCGAGACTGTCTGTAAATTCGGCGAGGGTGGCGGCAGTGGAGACAACCTCTGCGGTGCCGACATGCTGATCGAGATGACGGGCGGCAGCTTCACGGCGATCGAGCCGACGGTCGATACCCTGGTGTGCAGCCCGAGTTGCGCGAACTGTGATGCCGACGAGACCGGAATTTGCTCACTGCCAGCCGGTACGACGAGTATCCGGATGAACTTCCGGCGCGGTGACGCGTTTGCGCCGCCAAGCGCGCCCCCGGTCGGATCACGCCGGGTGGCGACGCTCTTCGTCGAAAGCAGTGGCAACAGCGCTCAGTCTCCGAGCCGGGTCTTCGCGAGTGGCGTTGCGGCGGCCGGCGCCAACCTGCAGGTGCGCCGGATCGCAAACGCGGCGGATGTCTGTACCGACATCGGCACGCCGTTCAGTTGTTGCACCGGCGCGGGCACGGGCGACGGCGAGTGGCCGTGTGGGCCCCGCGTGATCGCGACGGGCGACGTACCCGAACCCGCTCAAATCCTGCAACTGCTCGGTGGGTTGGTTGGGATGAGCTACTTGTACCGGCTGCGCAGGCGGGCCTAGTGTCGATGCGCGGAGTGCGGGCAGCCGCACGGCGAATCTGCGAGGCAGCTTGCGTCATCGCGCTGCTCTGCGGCGCGTTTCTCCCTAGCGGGGTATTGGCAGGTACGCCTTCGTCGCCGCAGAGTTGTCAGGCAAGTGATCGAGTATCTGATGGGACCGCGCAGACTGCTGCCGCTTCGAAAGGCGCCGCTGCCGAGCAGCTCGAGCGGAGCAACACGCTCGTAGAACGCGGAGAGTACGCGGCTGCGCTCGCCGGGTACGAAGAGAGCGAGCGGCTCGCACGCGAAAGCGGTGACGCGGCGCTCGCGACACTCGCGGCGGCCAACGGCGCGCGGGCGGCTGTCGAGGCCGAGAACTTCGAGGCTGCCGGCGTGAAACTCGAGCGGGCGCTCGGCTCGATCGAAAGCCTCTCCGATACGGCTGCTCGGGCGCAGCTGCTGATCCACGTTGGGCGAACCTACGCGTTGCTCGGTGAGCGCGACCCGGCGGCCAGGCGCTCCGCAACTCGTCGCGCCGCCGACGTCTTCCAACGTGCTCTCGAGGTCGCCAAGGCCGCGGGAGACACGCGTTTGCGTTCTTTCGCGCTCGGTTACCTCGGCGAGCTGTACGAACACCAGGGTCTCCAGATCGACGCATCGGGGCTGACGCGGCGTGCCATTCATGCCGCGGAACTCGCCGATGCACCCGATGCGCTCTACCGCTGGCAGTGGCAGCTTGGGCGCATCGAGGCTGCGACCGGTCAGACGGAGCGCGCGCTTGGCGCCTATCGCGACACGGTGGCCACGCTTCGCGATATCCGAACGCAGACGGCTCTCAGTGCCGATGCGGCGGGGTCATTCCAGAGTCGAGTCGAGCCGATCTACACCGAATTCGTCGACCTCCTGCTCGCCCAGGCAGCTGCGGCAACTGACTCCGACGAGAATCAAGCACTTCTGGTCGAGGCTCGTGATGCGCTCGAAGATCTGAAGGTTGCGGAGTTGCGCGATTACTTCCGCGATTCTTGCCTCGATGCCCAACGCAAGACTGCGCCCGACGCGATCCCGAACACGATTGTCATCTATCCCGTGCTGCTTCCCGACCGCGTCGAGTTGATCGTGAGCCGTGACGGCCGACTCGAGAGTCATCGATTGCCGATCGATCGAGATACGCTGATTGCCGAGGTGCGAGCGTTTCGCGAGGCGCTCGAGCGGCGCAACAGCCGACACTATCTGGCCCTCGCCAACACCCTCTACGATTGGATGATCCGGCCAATCGAGTCGGTTCTACAACAAGAAGGCGACCCCGCAACGCTGGTCTTCGTGCCCGACGGTGCGCTTCGCACGATTCCATTCGCAGCGCTTCGCGATCGGGAGAGCAAGCGTTTCCTGATCGAGATGCACCCGATCGCGGTGACCCCGAGCCTTACGCTCACCAATGTCCAACCCTTCGAGTCCGATCAGATACGCATGCTGGCCGCGGGCATCAGCGAGTCTGTCGAGGGTTATTCCGCACTGCCGGCGGTGGGTAACGAAATCGCGGCGGTCCGGGAGTTCTATCCGGGCAAGACGCTGATGAATGGCGGCTTTCAGGTCGAGGCGCTCCGGAGCGAACTGACCGACGTACCCTATGGCATCGTCCACATCGCCTCCCACGGTGAATTCGGCGGCGAGGCCTCCGACAACTTTCTGCTCGCCTACGACGGGCGGGTTTCGATGGATCAACTCGCGGCTATGGTTGGGGCGACTCGCTTTCGCGCCAAACAACCCCTCGAACTGTTGACTCTCTCGGCGTGCGAATCCGCGGCCGGTGACGATCGCGCGGCCCTGGGGCTGGCAGGCGTCGCCTTACGCGCGGGCGCACGGAGTGCGGTGGCGACTTTGTGGTCCGTCAACGATCAGGCGACCGCTGAATTCGTGGTCGCGTTCTACCGCCAGTTGAACGATCCCGAGCAGTCCCGCGCACAGGCGCTTCAATACGCGCAGATCGAGTTGTTGAGCACGCGCCACTACCGACACCCCGGTTACTGGGCGCCTTATCTATTGATCAACAGCTGGCTCTGAGCGCGGCCTTCGCACGAGCCGGGTGGCCCGACGAAAGGCGCCGTCGTTTCGATCATGGAAAGCGGCAGGTGATCAGGAACTGCACGCCGCTGTCCTGCAGGTCGCCGGATGTCTCGACACTGTTGATGTTCTGACCCCAATAGATCTGCGCACTGAGAAAGCGCGGCAGTGTCCAGCGCAGGCCGATCCCGACACTCGATAGCGTTTTCGCTTTTCTTTTCACCAGGTCTTTAAGGGGGATCGGGTTCTCTGGGTTTTGAGCGCCATTGGACCGACCACTCTGATCCCATACGCGTGCGTAGTCGACGAAGGGTGCGAGTTCGATGACGCCGGTGTGTCGTGGATCGCGCCAGATCGGAATCCGCACTTCGAGCGAAGTGATCGCGGCTTGATCCTGCACGCGTTGGTTCTGCCGGTAACCGCGCACCGTTGCGTAACCGCCGACAGCGATCTGCTCGAGACTGAGTAGCGGGTCGTTGGAGAGTTGCAGGTCACCGCGGACGATGGTCTCGATACCCAGGCTGCCGAAGCGTCGCGCCCACTGCAGCTGGATCAGGCTGGCGACAAATCGCCCGTCGGGCAGTTGGGCGCTGTCCACTCTGTCTCTTTTGTTGTGGGTCGTTGCATCGAGGACATCGATCCCCCAACTGAGTTGCACGCGCGCAGCGATTACCTGATTTTGGTCGCGATGCAACCAATCGGCCACGAAGCGAAGCACGCTGGCCGTCGCCTCTCCGTCCTCTGCGCCCGAGCCTGGGAAGGAAAAATCGAATCCGCCCAATTTGGTGTTGCTCCGACGCCAATCCGCAATCAAGCCGAGGTCGAACCGAGTCTGGGTTGAAGTGTAGATGGGCTGGATCAGGCCGATTTGGTACGACTGGAATTCGCTCTCGATGTCGAGATCGACGAAGGGATCTTCGGTGATCTCGGAGTTCGCGTAGTTGGCCTCCAACAACAGTCGCGTGTCCCAGCGGGTGAAGGGGATTTCGTAGCGGCTGCGATAGCGCTCCAGGCCATCCGTAATGGTGAATTCCGCTTCAATTGAATCCCCCCATCCAACGATATTTTGCAGCGAAGCGTCGACTCCGCCGCCGAGTGCGCTGATGCTTGGCGGTTCGTAGTTGCTGAAGTTCAAATTCACACCAAAGCGGTCGGTTTCTTCCACTTGAATGTGCAGGACGGACTCGCCGCGCTGTTCGCCCGGAAGAAGTCGGGCTGCGAGTTTTCGGATTCGCGGGTCCTGTTGAAGAATCTGGATCCGCTCTTCGAGTTTGCCGATGTGAAGTGGCGTCGTGGCGCCGCGCCGAATGCGGTCGCGCAGGTATCGAGCGCGAAACTGCTTGTTTCCGGTGATCCGAATCTCGGACAGGGAGCCCTCGACGATGTGGATTTCGATGATGCCGCCTTCGAAGTCTTGATCCTGCAGCGTCGCGCCAGAGTTGACGTAGCCATGCCGTACGTAGTGTTCCGTGATGGCGTTACGGACCGAAACCAGATCCTCGGAGCGGATCACCCGGCCCGTCCAGGGCTCGACGAGGCTCTCCAGTTCTTCGCTGGAAAACACCGTGCTTCCGACGATTCGATAACCCTCGATGAACACACCCGGTCCGGTGGAGGGCGCCTCTTCCGGTTCTAGCGGTTGAATGATCGGGGGGAGAATCGGCTCTGCTTCTTCTGGCGACTCGAATTCCGGAAGTTCGGGGCGCTCGTCAGCGGGTCGCTGGATGGCCTGGCCCTGTGCGCGCTCCCCGGGTAGGAGCAGCGCGATGAAGAGAGTCAGGCAGGGTCCGATGTTTCGATACCAGCGAAGGCGGGGCACGGTCTCCGGTCTCCGATTTTCGAAGAAGCGACCAGAGCCGCTCGAGCGTCAACGGCAGGGTGTCAGAAACGATGCCGTGGTCGCAAGGAGTATTTCGGATCTTCGTGGATGCCTCTCCCGGGCCTCCGGGCCCGGGAAGCTCGGGTGGCTCGATGGGGCTTCGCGCCAGAGGCCCCGATCAGTAGCGCGGCAGGTCTCCCGCTTTCAGTTTCCCGAGGTAGGTATCGAG
>JAFDAW010000080.1 GCA_019313605.1 Deltaproteobacteria bacterium | reverse complement strand
CCGAGGCGTGGGGCACGTCATCAACAATTCGCCGACGGCTCCGAGCGAAGACGTCAGAGCGATACCGGACTTTCGAGGCACTCAAGGAGTGAGGCGAAGATGGGCGACATGAAGGTGGTCTTTCTCTCGTGCGCGGTGATGCGGGATCTGGTCGGGCCGCACCTCGACGAGGCGGCCGTCGATACCATCTACATGGACTTCGGTCTGCACGAGACGCCGAAGCGCATGGCACCGGCGCTCCAGAAGCAGCTCGACGCGATCGAGGAGCCGAGCCTGGTGCTGGTGGGCTACGGCCTGTGCGGCACCGGCATCGTCGGTATCGAGGCCGGGCGCCATACCCTGGTGATTCCGCGGACGCACGACTGTATTGCGATCCTGCTCGGCTCCCATCAGGAGTACATGAAGACGATCGGCGAGAGTCCCGGAACCTACTACCTGACGAAGGGCTGGCTCGAGGCCGGTACTGATCCGCTGCAGGAATACGAGAGCTACGTCGAGCGCTACGGCGAGAAGACGGCCGATATGGTGATGGACACGATGTACCAGAACTACACGCGGATTTGTCTCGTGTCCCATTCCGAAGAGGATCTGGCGGCGAATCGTGAGCGCGCGCAGACGGTGGCGGCATTCTGCAAAGAGCGTTGGGGGATGGAGTACATCGAGCGCGTCGGCAGCGATGCGCTGATCGCGAAGCTGATGAACGCACCGCGCAACATGGATCTGCTCGGTGACGAGTTCGTCGTCATTGAGCCGGGCGGCAAGGTGGATATGAATCAGTTCTTCGATTTCGGGACTTCAGGCACAGATTCCTGACCGGGACCCGTCAGCGTGCGCCCAGTGCCGTGAGGATCAACTCGGCGGCTGCTTCGAGGCGGATCCCGTCACGCCCTAACCGCCGCGACGAGCATTCGAGCCCGCTGTGGGGTACACACTGCGCTCCCCCGAATGGGGGCAACAGGCCCTGGCCGGGGTCTGGCCCGCGATTTCGCTCCGGAAGCCACAATTCGCGCCGATAGATAGTCGGCTATGGCAACCGACGAGTTGGCGACGATGCCAACTGGTAGGCGACGGCAAGGCAAGGTCCGCAGGAAACGAAATGGACGTATCTCAACAGGAACTCGCAGCCGAGATCGAGCGGCGCCGCACCTTCGCGATCATCTCGCATCCGGACGCGGGCAAGACGACCCTGACCGAGAAGTTGCTGCTCTTTGGGGGAGCGCTGCGCGAGGCGGGTGCGGTTCGGGCCCAGAAGGCCTCCCGCTACGCGACCAGCGACTGGCTCGAACTCGAGAAGCAGCGCGGGATTTCGGTCAGCAGCTCCGTGATGCACTTCGAGCACACAGGTCATCGGGTGAATATTCTCGACACACCCGGCCATAAGGACTTCAGCGAGGACACCTATCGAACTCTGCTTGCGGCCGACAGCGCGGTGATGTTGATCGACGCCGGCAAGGGCGTCGAAGCCCAAACCCGCAAGCTGTTCGAAGTGTGCCGCATGAGCGGGATCCCCATCTTTACCTTCATCAACAAGATGGACCGGCTCGGACGGGATCCACTCGAACTGCTGACCGAAATCGAGGAGGTGCTCGGGATCGACGCGGTTCCGCTCGATTGGCCGGTTGGAGCGGGCAGCGAGTTTCGCGGTGTGTACGACCGCGAGCTGCAGAAGCTCGTGCTCTTCTCGGGTGGCAAGCACGGCACCACGCTCGTCGATCAGACGGAAATCGAGGGGGCGATCGACACGCCCTCGGTGCGCGAGTTCATGGGCAGCGCGGCGTCCGAAGTGTGCGACGCCCTCGAACTGCTCGACGGCGCCGGCGAGCCGTTCGACCCCGATCGGGTTCGCGCGGGCGCGCAGACGCCGGTTTTTTTCGGGAGTGCGCTGACGAACTTCGGCGTGCTGCCGTTTCTCGATCGCTTTCTCGAGATTGCGCCGTGTCCGGGCCCGCGCGATTCGAGCGTGGGACCGATCGAACCCGCTGGAGTGCCGTTCTCGGGTTTCGTGTTCAAGAGCCAGGCGAACATGGATCCCGATCACCGCGACCGCGTCGCGTTTCTGCGCGTGTGTTCGGGTCGCTTCGTCAAGGAAGGCAGTGCGACTCACGTGCGAACGGGCAAGAGTGTTCGGCTTTCGAAATCGTCACTCGTGCAGGCGCGCGATCGACAGGATGTGGACCTCGCCTATCCCGGGGATGTCGTCGGGTTGTTCGACCCGGGCATCTATCGGATCGGCGACACGCTCTCTTCCGGGGGCTCCTTCGAGTTCGCGGGAATTCCGAGTTTTTCGCCCGAACACTTCGTGCGTGTCGAGGTTGCGGAGGTGCTCAATCGCAAGAGCCTGAACAAAGGGCTCGATCAACTCGCGCAAGAGGGTGCCGTGCAGTTGTTCACCGAGCCCGGCGCCGGTACGGCAGTGCCGATTCTCGGCGCGGTCGGTCCGCTGCAATTCGACGTGCTGCAGCACCGGATGTCGACGGAGTACAAGGTCGCGCTCAAGCTGACCACGCTGCCCTATCAGATCGCGCGCTGGCTCGGCCCCGATACGGATCGGGATCTATTCCGCTTCTCCGAGACCAAACTGCTCGAGGACCGCGACGGTCGCGCGGTCGTGCTCGCCAAGAGCCCGTGGTATTTCGAGCGCCTGCAGGAGAAGCACCCGGAACTCGTACTGAGCCCGACCGCGATCCACCCCTAGGTTTGGCAGCAACTCCCGCATCGAAGTGAAGCCTCGAATCGACAGTTTCGTACCCACAATCGATCGCGTTGAAGTCGCGGTTTAGAGCGACTCCCGCATTTCGGGTCGGCGGGTCTTCCAGAGAAATCCGTCGAAGTAGAAGTGCAGCAGGGATTGGAAGACTCCCCAATAGAAGATCCATGCCCCGAGTTTCATGTTGGCAACGCGAACACTCGGCAGCCGCCAGAGACGGAAGCCCTCCCAGTCCTGCAGCAGGATGTAGACCGCGGCCAATGCCAATGTGTAGGTCGAATAGGTGAGCCAGGGATGCTCGAGCAGTCGGGCCATGGTGGGTTGGGGTGAGCGCGGTTCGGCGTATCGCCGGCGCTGATAGGCCCAGACGAAAACCATGTATTCGAGGCCGTGGCTGAACGCAAAGGCGAGGTAGACCTTGATCGGATCGACGAGCAGGAAGCAGGCCCAGAGGCTGCCGATGCCGATCGCCATCGAAAGCCTCGGGCGGTTGCGGAAGCGGTGTTTTCGCCATTCGAAGATGGCGAAGATCGCCGTACTCGCGATCGCCAAGGCCGCAGAAATCGGCGCGGTGATCGGTTCTGCGGTGACGAGCCAGCCGATGATGGGTTGCACGAAGAGGCCCGCGATCTTGAATTCGGTCGAAATCGCTTCCGCGAAGGGGGGCGCCACATACGTGACGATCAGCGGCAGCCAGCCCATGACGAAGAGCCGGTCGACCCAGCCCGGGACGCTCGCCTCGTGCTCACTCAGCGCTTTCGCGGTGTAGATCCGCAGGATTCCGTACTTCTGCGCGAGGGTGTGCCAGATATTCCAGAGCCCCGCGCCGAAGATCACTGTCGTGACCAGCACCTTGAGTCGCAGATCCACCTCGGGCCAGTGCAAGCCTCCGATCGAGAGCGCGCCGGAGGGGATGCTGGCTTTGACCAGATACGGCGTCGCGAGAAAGGCCGCCCCGAGAAGCAGGGGTGTGTAGATGAAGCGCCTGCGGTGGCGCGCAAAGATTTCGCCGTCGAGGTACGCGTAGCCGAGCGTGTAGTGGCGGTGGACGAATCCGATCGTGACCACGAAGACGTAGTAGGGGAGGTAGTCGATCGGATACTTCGGGCCCGCGAAGATCAGCGGAAGCAGCACCCAGAGCCAGCTGAAATGGTAGGCCGCCATGTCGATTGCGGGACTGACGTGCCACGAGTGCACCCGCTCTCCGGGCGGCGGAATCCTGAAGGTCTTTCGGAGCTGACCGGCGAGACCGGCCTGTCCGGTCTCTTGGGTTGGCGGCGAGCTGGCGGCTTCACTCATCGAATCACTCCGGTGCGCGGCGCGGATACTATCAGCTCGCCCGAGCTCGCGGGTCCGACTAGGATCTGTTGCGTGGCCGTGAGCTGGACGATCTCTCGTTATCTCATCAAAGAAGTCGCGCAGTACACCGCGCTCGGGCTCATGGCTGCGGCCCCCGTGATCCTGATTCCAAATGTCTTTGATCGAGCGGAAGAATTCATGGTCGGCGGCATCACGCTGGCGGATCAGCTCGAAATCGCGCGTTGCGTCGTTCCATTGGTATTCGGTTACGCGTTGCCCATCGCATTTCTCTTCGGGTTGATGATGGCGATCGGTCGCCTGGGCGGAGATCTCGAGGTCACCGCGCTGCGCGCGAGCGGGTTGGGATCGACGGCGCTGGTCGCGCCGATTTGTCTGCTCGGCGCGATTATTTCGCTGATGACCGCCTACTTCACGATCGAACTGGAGCCGCACTGCAAACGCGAATTGTCGGCGCTGAGTTTGCGATTGGCCTCCCGGGGAGGTCTGATCGAAGCGGGGCGCTTCCAATCTTTCGGAGATCACATGATCTTCGTCCAGAGGCGCGGTGCCGATCGACGGCTCGAAGGCGTGATGATTTCGGATGCATCGAGCGACGACCGCCGCATCCAGATCTTTGCCGAAACGGGAGAGTTCTCGCTCGATCCCGAGTCCGGACGGTTGCGGTTGTCGCTGGAGAATGGGGATCTGCGGATACAGCCCGATCCGATCGACGCTTTCGACGAATACCGGATCTCGTTCGAGCGGTTCGACTACGATTTTCCCGCACTGCGGGTCGGCGAAGGGCCTCAGCGCTACTGGATCGATCAACTGAGCTTGGACGAGTTGCGGGGCGCGATCCGGAGGATCGAATCGGGTGATCCCGTGGAGGACCTCACCTTTCGCAATCCGCTGATGTATTCGACCCAGATTCAACGCATGTTCGCCATCCCGTTCTCCCCGCTACTCTTCGCCTTCGTCGGCGTCTCGTTGGGCTTGCGGGGTGTTGTCCGCAGCGGCTACCGCGGCATGTTATTGGCGCTGGCTTTGTTCGGCGGCTACTACGGTCTCTTTGTCTACGCGCAGGACGTGGCGCGAGAAGGTGTGGTGCCACCCCATCTGGCAATCTGGGTGCCCAATGCGATTCTGCTCGTCATCGGGGTCGCTTTGATCGTCGATGCTCGAGGGCTTCGATGGCGTGCACGCCCATAGGAGAAGGCCATGGCTGAGTTCGACTACGACCTCTTTGTGATCGGTGCGGGTTCGGGCGGAGTCCGAGCCAGCCGTGTTGCCGCCTCGCTCGGCGCGCGGGTTGCCGTCGCCGAAGAGAGCGATCTCGGAGGAACCTGCGTGAACCTGGGCTGCGTCCCGAAGAAGCTCTTTGTCTACGCAGCCCATTTCCGCGACGATTTCGAAGACGCAGCCGGTTTCGGCTGGTCGTTGGGAGATCGCAGCTTCGACTGGCCGACCCTGGTCGCCAACAAAGATGTGCACGACGCCCACACCCTGGAGGTCAGTGGAAAGACGATCACGGCCGCCAATATCCTGATCGCGACGGGCAGCCAACCGTCGATGCCCGACCTTCCCGGTATCGAACTCGCGCTCAGCTCCGACCAGATCTTCCATCTCTCCGAATTGCCCCGGCGCGTCGTCGTCGTCGGCGGCGGATACATCGCGGTCGAGTTCGCGGGCATCTTTCATGCACTTGGCGTGGAGACCACCCAGCTCTACCGTGGGCCGCTATTCCTGCGCGGTTTCGACGACGACGTGCGGAAATTTCTCGCTTCGGAGATGAGGGCACGCGACCTCGACCTTCGCTTCGAGACCAACGTCGCGTCGATCGAGAAGGTCGCGGGAGGGCTGCGCGCAACGCTCGAGGACAATTCAGTGCTGGAAACCGACGCGATCCTGTACGCCACGGGGCGCGTTCCGAAGACGCGGGGAATCGGGCTCGAGGAAGCCGGTGTCGCGCTCGACGCGAAGGGTGCCGTCAGCGTCGACGCGTTTTCGCGCTCTTCGGTTCCGAGCATCTGGGCGATCGGCGACGCGACCGATCGCATCAACCTCACACCGGTGGCGATCCACGAGGGCACCTGCGTTGCGAAGACGCTCTTCGGAGGTGTGGACACGACACCGGATCACACGGGCGTTGCTTCCGCGGTCTTCAGCCAACCGCCGATCGGGACGGTCGGCCCCTCCGAAGGGGCCGCGCGCGAAATCCACGGCGAGATCGACGTCTACCGCTCGAAATTCCGCGCGCTCAAACACACGCTGACGGGTCGCGAAGAGCAAACGCTGATGAAGCTGATCGTCGACCGCGCCTCGAACCGGGTCGTCGCGCTTCACATGGTGGGCGCAGACGCTGGCGAAATCATTCAGGGCTTTGCGGTCGCGTTGAAGTGCGGAGCCACCAAGGCGCAATTCGATGCCACCATCGGGATCCACCCGACATCCGCCGAAGAGTTCGTCACGATGCGCGATCCGGTCTAGTGCGATTTTCGGGCCGCGCCCCGTCTGGGGTGTCGCTCGCGGGATCGCTGGGCCCAGAGGTGGATTTGAGGACACTGTTTTCGCGGAGATGGTCGATCACAGCGTGGGCGTTGGCGCGCTCGCGGTGCAGGAATTCCGCCACCGCGTGGGCGAGCCTCGGCTCCGCGAGGAAGTGCAGGCTGTAGGTGGGCTGGGCGTCGAAGCCGCGTAGAAATTTGTAATCGCCCCCCGCACCCGGCTCGAACCGATCGATCTCCGCCGCGATGCAGTGCTCGATGGCCGCGTAGTAGCAGACGTTGAAATGCAGGTAACGCGCGTTTTGTAGCGCCCCCCAATAGCGGCCGTAGAGGGTGTCGTCCTTGATCACATTGGTGGTGCCCGCGATGATCTCGCCGCCTTTGCGAGCGACCACCAGGCAGAGCCGATGCCGGAAGCGGTCTCGAAGCAGCTCGAAGAAGTGGGGATTGAGGTACTGGCGCCCCCAGTAGCGATTCTCGATCGTGGCGAGATAACACGCGAACATCGGCTCGATGAGATCGTCGGTGATCGCATCTCCGGTCAGCACTTCGATCGAGATCCCCTGCCGCTCCATCTCTCGGCGCTCGCGCTTGATCTGGTTTCGCCGCTTGCTGCGAAATTGTCCGAGGTAGTCGTCGAAAGTCCGATAGTCGGCATTTTGCCAGTGATATTGAAAGCCGACGCGGAGCATGTAGGCGTCGTTGTCGATTCGCGCACCGTCAGAGTCGTCGGCGAGCGCCGCGGCTTCGTGTTCTCGACAGAAGTTGATGTGAACGCCCGACAATTTTCCGCTCAGGCAGGTTTCCCGCAGTGCCGAGCCGAGCAGTCGGATCGTCTCGCCGCGATCGACGTCGGGTGCAATCAAAAAACGCGCGCCGGTCACGGGCGTGAAGGGGATCCCCACGAGCAACTTCGGGTAGTAGGGGATGCCCGCGCGTGCAGCGGCTTCGGCCCACGCAAAATCGAAGACGAACTCGCCTTCGCTGTGGGTCTTGATGTAGACGGGGCACGCGGCGACCAGACGGCCGCCGTCGCGGGCGAGCAGCGGCCTCGGCAACCAGCCCGTTTCAGGGCCGACGGCGCCGGCGTCTTCGAGCGACGCAAGCCAATCCCATTCGAGAAATGGCGTCTCTGCGCCCACGAGTTCGTTCCACTCGTCGCGCGCGACATCGTTGACGCCCTCTGTCCATTCGACGCTCAGCACGCGCGGAGTCTAGGTCGTCTCGCCGCTTCCGACCGACGCCGCGATGACGGGCCCCTGAATCCGCCGCTATCTTCCCGGAATGCCGAAGGAACCGATTCCGCCCGGGGGAGGGCAGGGCCCGCCGGATCCAGGGGATCCGCAGCACGAAGGTGGCGTCGCGACCCAAACGCGGCGCAAGATCGCGCGACCCGAGCGGTTCAAGGTGCTGCTCTACAACGACGACTACACACCCATGGAGTTCGTGGTGAGAATTCTCGAGAGCATCTTTGGCAAGGGGCCGTCCGCGGCCACCCAGATCATGCTCCAGATCCACAACGCGGGCCTGGGGGTTGCGGGCGTCTACGTGCTCGAGGTCGCGGAGACCAAGCTCGCTGCGGTACACACGGTGGCCGAGCGGCAGGGCTATCCTCTGCGCGCGGGGATCGAGAAGGAATGACGGGTGACGCATGAGTGAGATCGGCAGAGAACTCCAGCTGATGCTGCAGGCCGCCTACCGCGAGTCTACGACGCGGCGGCACGCCTACCTGACCGTCGAGCACCTGCTCTACGCGCTGCTTCACGACACGCGCGGTGCGGAGATCCTGCGGCATTCAGGCGCTCAGCTTCCCGCGCTCGAGACTGCGCTCGACCGCTTCTTTGCCGAGGATCTCGAGACGGTTCCCGGCGACGAGCCCTACGACGCGCAGCAGACGCTCGCCTTTCACCGCGTGCTTCAGCACGCCGTCTCCCATTGCGAGAGTGCCGAGAAGGAAGAAGTCGATGCGGGCGACCTGCTGGCCGCGCTGTTTCAGGAGCCCGACTCGTTCGCGATCAACCTGCTGCGATCGCAGGGGGTCTCGCGGCTCGACATGCTTCAGTACATCTCGCACGGGATTTCGAAACTTTCTGACTCGGGCGTCCAGGGGAGTCCGACGCCCGCGGGTATCGAGTCTGGCATCGGCGATGGCTCTGAGTTGCCGGCCGATCCGGTCGCGGCGTTTTCGACGAACCTCTCCGAACTCGCGGCTGCAAACGAGCTCGATCCGCTGATCGGCCGGGGGGCCGAACTCGATCGCACGGTTCAGATCCTCGCGCGGCGGCGCAAGAACAACCCGATCTTCATCGGCGAGAGCGGCGTGGGGAAGACGGCGCTCGCCGAGGGATTGGCGCTGCGGATCCACGAGGGTCGCGTGCCCGAGGACCTGCAGCACGCCGAGATCTTTGCGCTCGATCTGGGTTCGCTGCTCGCGGGAACCCGCTATCGGGGCGATTTCGAGGCGCGCTTCAAGGCTTTCACGGCGGCTCTCGGCGAGCGCGCGTGTCCGATTCTTTTCATCGATGAGATTCACATGATCCTGGGTGCGGGTTCCGCTCAGGGCGCGACGGTCGACGCGTCGAGCCTGCTCAAGCCGTTGCTCGCCCAGGGAGCGCTGCGCTGTATCGGCGCCACCACCTATCAGGAGTTCCGGCACTTCGAGCGCGATCGCGCGCTGGCCCGGCGCTTCCAGAAGGTGGACGTTCGCGAGCCGAGCGCGGAAGAAGCGGTCCGAATCCTCCAGGGGCTCGCGCCGCGTTACGAGGAACACCACGGCGTCCATTACACCGGCCCCGCGCTGAAGAGCGCCGTCGAATTGTCGAGTCGGCACCTGCCGGAAAACTTCCTGCCCGACAAGGCGATCGACGTGATGGACGAAACCGGTGCGGCCGTGCGGCTGCGCCCCTCGGGCAAGAAGCGCAAGACGGTTGGGGTGCGGGATGTCGAGCGGGTGATCTCGCGGATGGCCAACATCCCGAGCCTGCGCGCGACGGGTACCGAGCGGGATCAGCTCGCGAGCCTCGACGCCGAGCTCAAGACCGTGGTCTTCGGCCAGGACTCTGCAATCGAGACGGTCGTGCGCGCCGTCAAGCGCGGGCGCGCGGGCCTGTCGGGTGTCGATCGACCGGTGGGCAGCTTCCTGTTCACGGGCCCCACCGGCGTGGGCAAGACCGAACTCTCGAAGCAATTGGCTCACGCCCTCGGCGTCCCGTTTCTGCGCTTCGACATGAGCGAGTACATGGAGAAGCACGCGGTGTCCCGTCTGATCGGCGCACCGCCGGGGTACGTGGGCTACGACCAGGGTGGACTGCTCGTCGAGCGCATTCGCAAGAATCCCTACACGGTCTTGTTGCTCGACGAGATCGAGAAAGCCCACCAGGACCTGTTCGACATCCTGCTGCAGGTGATGGATCACGCGACGCTGACCGACAACCAGGGTCGCGAGGCCGACTTCCGTCACGTGACGCTGATCATGACCTCCAACGCGGGGGCTCGTGAGATGAGCGCGCAGGGCATCGGTTTCGGGGCGGGGCGCGCGGGCGATGGCGCCAAGGAAATCGAGCGGCTCTTCAGCCCCGAATTTCGCAATCGACTGGACGAGACCGTGCACTTTGCGCCGCTCGCGCCTGAAGTCATGGGCCGGGTGGTGGACAAATTCGTCAGGGAAGTCGCCGAGCAGCTTTCAGAGCGCAAGGTCGAGATCGAGTTGACGGAAACCGCGCGCGGCTGGTTGGCCGAAAAGGGCTACGACCCCGACTTCGGTGCGCGCCCGCTGGGACGGGTGATCCAGGTCGAACTGAAGGATCGCATCGTCGACGATGTCTTGTTCGGCGAGCTCAGCAGGGGCGGGCGCGTGTTGGTCGATCGGCTTGGCCAGGAGCTGACCTTCGACATCCAGCCGCGCGGCTGAGACACCCCAAATCACGGGAAGACCCCAACCCCAGCGATCGGCGGGAGCGCGTGCTAGCGCAGTGAAGCGGGCAGCTGGAAGGTCACGCCCTCGTCGACGAGCGGCAGTGAATCGACGGAGAAATCGCCGCCGGAGATCTGCTGGAGGCGCTCGATCACTTCGGTTACCAGGACTTCCGGCGCGGATGCGCCAGCCGTGACACCGACACACGACACGCCTTCGACCCAGGCCGGATCGAGTTGTTTCGCAGTCTCCACGAGGTACGAGCGCGCGCCGAGCTTCTCGGCGAGTTCGACCAGGCGGTTGCTGTTGGACGACGCCGGGGCGCCCACCACGATGACGACGGTCGCCTCTTTGCAGAGTTTCTTGACGGCGTCCTGGCGATTCTGGGTCGCGTAGCAGATGTCGTCTTTGCGGGGCAGCGCAACTTTCGGAAAGCGATCCTTCAGCGCGTCCATGACTTCGCGGGTGTCGTCGACCGAAAGCGTGGTCTGGGTGACGATGCCGAGCCGGCTCGGATCCTTCACCTCGAGTGTCTGAACGTCTTCGGCGGATTCGACCAATTGCATGCGATCGCCCCCGTGCCCGAGCGTTCCTTCGACTTCGACGTGGCCCGCGTGACCGATCAGCACGATTTCGAGATCGCGCTTGATCATGCGGCCGGTTTCGACGTGAACCTTGGTGACCAGCGGGCAGGTGGCGTCGACCACCTGGAGGTCGCGCTTCGCGGCTTCGGCGCGAACTGCCGGAGAAACGCCATGGGCGCTGTAGATCAGCAGCGCACCGCGCGGAACCTCGGCCAGGTCGTCGATGAAGATCGCGCCCTTGGCGCGCAGATCGTCGACCACGTGGCGGTTGTGGACGATCTCATGGCGGACGTAGACGGGCTTTCCGAAGCGGTTGAGGGCGCTCTCGACGATTTCGATCGCGCGATCGACACCGGCGCAGAAGCCGCGGGGACTGGCCATGAGAATACGCATCGGGGCAGATTAGCAGCATCGCTTGGGCTGAGAAGACACCCGCCCGAGAGGCCCCGGGTGTTTCGCGCTGTCGATCGCCCAGGGCGATTCCCTGCGCGCCGCCCGGCGCGCGGCTACAATCGACCGTTCACACGGCTCGGGTTTCGAGCTACACAGGTCGCCCACTCGGTAACCCGAAGAGAGGAAGGGATGAACGGAGTCGGTCAATGAGTGGTGGGGCAGAAACGTCTCGGCCCGCCGTCGGCAAACTCGATCCGACAGAGCGATTGCTGCGGAGCTGCCGCGGAGAGCCTGTCGATCGCCCCCCGGTCTGGTTGATGCGGCAAGCCGGCCGCTACCTGCCCGAGTACCGCAAGGTGCGCGAAGGGGTGACGTTTCTCGAGATGTGTCGCGACGTCGAGCGCGCGGTCGAGGTGTCCCTCCAGCCGATCGAGCTGGTCGGAAGCGAGGCCGTGATCCTGTTTTCCGACATCTTCACGCCGATCCCCTCGATGGGGGTCGAAGTGGATTTTCAACCCGGGCCCACCATTGCCAATCCGATCCGCTCGCTCGACCAGGTCGAGAAGCTCCGGGTGGCCGACCCGCTGGAGGGCACGCCGTACGTGTTCGAGATCCTCCGCGTCTTGCGCGCAGAACTCGAAAGCGAGCGCATCCCCCTGCTCGGCTTCGCGGGTGCCCCGTTTACGCTCGCCGCGTATCTGGTGGAAGGGAAGGGCTCCAAGGATTTCAGTTCGCTAAAGCGGATGATGTACGCGGCGCCCGAAGTGCTGCGCGCACTGCAATCCGTATTGACCGAAATGGTCGTCGGCTACCTGAACGCCCAGATCGAGGCCGGCGCCCAGGTCGTCCAACTCTTCGATACCTGGGCGGGCTTGCTCGCGCCCGACGAGTACCGGGAGTGGGTGCTGCCGGTTCACACCGAGATCGCGGAGCGGATCAATCGCGACGGCGCGCCCCTCATCCTCTACGTGAACAATGGCGCGCACGTATTCGGCGAGATGCTCGAATCCGGGGCCGACGTGCTCTCGCTGGATTGGCGGGTCGATGTCAGGGAAGCCGCCCATCGCGCGAACGGCAACGCGAGTCTCCAGGGCAACCTCGATCCCTGCGCGCTTCAGCAGAGCCGCGAAGACATCTTCGCGAGTGTCCGGCGCATCGCCGAGGATGCCAGCTCCGCACGCGGTCTCATCCTGAATCTCGGCCACGGCTGCCTGCCCGACACGCCAGTCGAAGGCGTGCGCGCGTTTACCGACGCCGCGCGCGCACTCGGAGAGGAGGAGCCCTGTGGCGCGTGACGTCTTCGGGCTGGACCTCGAGCGGATCGAAGAGATCCTGCCCCGCTACGCGATCGAGGGCCCGCGCTACACGAGCTACCCGACCGCGCCCGTCTGGAAAGAGGACTTTGGCGTCGAGCAATACAAGACGGAACTCGCGGGTGATGCCGCCGAAGCGGCCTCGGTCGCCGACGAAGGCGACGGGCTCTCGCTCTACGTCCACGTTCCGTTCTGCAGCAGCCTCTGCCACTTCTGCGCCTGCAACCGGGTCATCACCTCCAAGGCCGAACTCCCGCTGAAATTTCTCGACACCATCGAGCGAGAGGTGGCCGCGGTGCGCGAGGCCAGCGGCCCGCGAACCGCTTCTCAGCAGCACTGGGGCGGAGGCACGCCGACCCACCTCACACCCGATCAGGTGAAGCGCCTCTTCTACACGGTGACCGATGCGTTCCCGATGCGCGCAGGCGCCGAGATTTCGATCGAGGTCGATCCGCGGGTCACGACCGACGAGCACGTGGCGGCGCTGCGCGAGTGCGGATTCAATCGCATCTCGCTGGGCGTTCAGGACATCGACCCCAAGGTTCAGGAGGCCGTCCACCGGATCCAACCCATCGAGCAGACCCGGCACCTCGTCGAAGTCTCCCGCGCGAGCGGCTTTGTCGGGGTGAACTTCGATCTGATCTACGGGCTGCCCTACCAGACCGAGGAGAGCTTCTCGCGGACCCTCGACCAGGTACTCGAGATCGAGCCGGATCGCCTCGCGCTCTACTCCTACGCGCACGTCACCTGGATCGCCAAGCAGCAGCGCGGCTTCGAGAAGAAGGACCTGCCGGATTCGTCGACGAAGCTGCGGATCATGCTGATGGCGATCGAGCGATTTCTTGAGGCGGGCTATCGCTTCATCGGGCTGGATCATTTCGCAAAACCCGAAGATGAGCTTTCCCAGGCACTTGAAGACCGAACCTTGCGCCGGAACTTCATGGGGCACACCACCCAGGCGGGAGTGGATTTGATCGGCTTTGGGCCGAGCGCGATCAGCGAGTTGCGCGCGAGCTACGCGCAATCCCAGCGAAATCTCGGCGACTGGGAGGATGCGGTCGCGGAACGCGGGCTCGCGACCATGCGCGGCCATCACCTGACGCGCGACGACATCGAGCGGCGCTGGGTGATCGGAAGACTGATGTGCCACGGCGTGCTTCGGGCCGAAGAATTCGAGGCGGCCTTCGGGCAACCCTTCGCGACCCGCTTTGCGAGCGAACTCCAACAGCTCGACCCGTTCGTGGCCGATGATCTGATCGAGCGGGCGGACGATGGCAGCATCGTCGTGTTGCCGCTCGGCCGGCTGCTGGTTCGCAACGTCGCGATGACCTTCGACGCCTACCTCGCCGATCAACGGAAGGGCGACAAACCCATGTTCAGCAAGACGGTCTGATGAGCGATCCCGAAGTCGGCGCAGTCGTCGCAGGAGCTGGAATCTCGGGCCTGGCGGCCGCGCTCCAATTGCAGTTCACGGGCAAAGATGTGCTCGTCATCGACCCGTCGGACCGGCCCGGCGGCGTGATGCGGACCGACCACGTGTCGGGCTACGTGATCGAGCGCGGCCCGAATACGACCCACATCAAGGCGCCGATGCTGAAATTCGTCCGCACGCACGGGGCCGAGAAGTCGCTGCTCGCCGCGCAGCCCGCGAGCAAGAAGCGCTGGATCTACGACGCGGGCGGTCTGCAACCCGTCCCGATGGGGCCGATCGCACTCGCGCGAACCCCGCTGATGAGTGCGAGCGGCAAGCTGCGATTGCTCGCCGAACCGTTCATTCGCCGCTCGAAAGCCAGCGACGAGAGCGTCGCCGAGTTCTTCACTCGCCGCCTCGGCAAACAGGTCGTCGAGGGGCTGGTGGGGCCATTCCTCACGGGCGTGTACGCGGGAGACGAGCGCGAACTCGGCGTCGAAGCGGTGTTCCCCTCGCTCGTCGAAATGGAGCGAAAGAGTGGATCGATCGTACTCGGCGCGTTGGGGTCGATGTTTCGCAAGCGGCCACGCGGCTTGCGGGGGAGTCACTCGGCGGCTGAGGGACTGGGGCCGTTCGCGCGCTCCCTCGCCGAGCGCCTCGTCGAACCCGTTGCACTCGAGAATCGGGTGGCGGCCATTCGGCGCGACGGCGACCGCTGGCTGGTCATCACGTCGGGACCCGCGGGTGAGCGCCGCGTGCGCGCCAAGCGGGTCGTGCTCGCGACGCCCGCCGACGCGGCCGCCGAAATCCTGCGCGGTGTGAGTCCGGATTTGGCCGACGACCTCGCGGCGATCCAGTACGCGCCAATCGTCGGAGTCCCCCTCGGCGTCGACCCGAACGCGCTACGCGAGAAGATCGACGGCTTCGGATTCCTGGTTCCGCGCCGCGCCGAAATCAAGCTGCTCGGCTGCCTCTACATGAGCCAGCTGTTTCCCTCGCGGGCGCCGGCGGGTCGAGAACTACTGCAGTGCATCGTCGGTGGCATGCGCTGGCCCGAAGCCTTCGAACTGTCGGACGAGGAGGTCGTCAAGCAGGTCTACGCTGACCTCGATCAGATCCTGGGGCTGAGCGAAGAGCCGCGTGTCCTCGCGGTGACGCGCTGGCGCCAGGCCATCCCGCAGCCGGGACGCGACCACGTCGCGCGCATCGCGCGTATCCGCAAACAACTCGCGGAGCTCCCGGGCCTCGCCCTCGCGGGCGCCTACCTCGGCGGAATCAGCGTCTCCGATTCTTGCGAGTCCGGCCTGAACGCCGCCCGCGAAGTCTCTCTCTAACTCCCCCCCTTCTGCGTTCCGAGCACTGCCCAATACTCCACAAACCGGGCGGTTGAGAGCTGCTCATTCATAATCTGGTTCAACGTGTGGCTTTTGCCCGGGGACCGGGACGCGAGAGCTATTCGCTCGAAACTCGATCCGGCCACTGGGCCCCGGCTAGTGCAGCTCAAGTCCAATCAGTCGCGGTCTGTCCGGGCACACAGCTCTCGCGTCCCGCTCCTCTGCGATTCATTCCCTACGCACAAAGAAAACCGCCTCTTGGAAAGCTCTCGCGAAAGGAAGCGCTGCTCGGGGTCGGTGACGGGGGGCTATCGGGCGACATGGGGTTCGAGCCCGATGGCCCCCCGTCACCGATCCCGCGCAACCAACCACATAAAGAAATTCAGAAAGAGAGCTCTCTCGATTCGAAATGAAGGGGGCCGGTACGTTCGGTCGTCAGGTCAGGAGCGCGCGACGCGAAAGGCCT
>JAFDAW010000314.1 GCA_019313605.1 Deltaproteobacteria bacterium | reverse complement strand
TACAGCGGTCTGGAGTTCAGATCGAGGAGCAGGCTCCGCAGCGTGGAATCCGCGGCGGCCCAGGTGGGCGCCAAAAGCGCCAGCGCTAAAAAACCGAAGATCAAATCGAATCGTTTCCCGGCCATGCAGCACGACGTGACCCAGACTGCAGCTGCTCCGATGGTGCGTGTTGGGAATCCTGCCGCAATAGATCACCGATCCTCTATACGTCTCGAGCGACACCTCGCTGACCACCTCGTCCAGATCGTATTCGATGACAAGACTGCGAACGTATGGCGAGACGACTGCTAGGACTCCCGGCATGCCGGCTGGAGACTTCTTCCCGATGTGGGCCCAGATCCAAGAGCCGTCCGGGCGGTGCGTGATTAGGAGATCGAAGACGCTAGCCGAAGAAATTGCCGGGTCTCGCCGGACCCAGTGCGGTCTCGAGAAAGTTCTGTGCCGCTCCGAGGGGAGCAGCGAGAAACTGCCGGAATCGCTCATGATCCGGACGCTGGTTTCGCCCTCGTTGGGCTACAGCGGTCTGGAGTTCAGATCGAGGAGCAGGCTCCGCAGCGTGGAATCCGCGGCGGCCCAGGTGGGCGCCAAAAGCGCCAGCGCTAAAAAACCGAAGATCAAATCGAATCGTCGGGCCGCCAGCACAAGAACACTCCAGAGACGCTCGCATTCCCGCCCGCTACCGCCAGCGGAATCGAGCGGCGCCAGCCTGCGGCGTCGATAAGCGTATCTTTGAGATTCGCGAATCTCGTGGCAAGAAGACCAATCAGACGCCAAGCCGGGCAGACACACCCGAACAGCGCGATTCTCGCCACCTACCGTCTGACTGCTCCGCGACCGGACCGATACGCAGGTGACACACGGATACTACCACAGCTTTATTTGCTCAAAACTTCAGTGCAACGACTCCGGTGCCCTTCGGCGTCTCAACTCTGCCTTCTCCCCTTTACCGACCCCCTTGAAGGACAGCCCCTCTCGCGCCGCGTTACACCGCACCGCGTGTGGGGACTGCTGTGGGGGATCTGCACGAACGAGCCCAATCCAACTCAAACAGAAATCGGGCCTAACTCCGCAACATCTCTAGAACGTTGAGAAAGCCCCGACACCCGGTTCCACGCCCATAACCCGGAGGTCGGGGGTTAGGCCGACCTGCGGTCGGCTTCCTGGCGAGCGAAGCTCGCCCGCGAATCCCTCCCCCGCTACCAAGAAATGAAGCGCCCGGAGCCGTTAGGACTTCGGGCGCTTTTCGCATCCTGAGTCAGGCGGGCCGCGTCAGTCGGCCACGCTGCGGATCGCGTCGCAGCCGAGCAGGCGCTCGCCGTCCAGGGTGTCGCCGAGGAGGCAGACCTCCGTGTCGGTGTCGGTGATGCCCGCCGCGTCGCCGCGGAAGAAAGCCACCAGGTCGAGGTGGCCGTCGGCGTTCACGTCGCGCAGGCGGGGCGCGGGGGCGGCTTCAGGGATGGTGCGATCGGGTCCGAACATCAATGTGTCGATATCGATCGACGCGGCGTCGAAGCTCTCGCTGCCGAGCACAGCGACCGGCACGCGCACCGGCTTCGAGATGGGAATTGAGTTCGCCGGATCGCCCGGGCGGATGTCGATGTCAATCGACATGACCACGACCGGAGAGAACGTGAGATCGGTTGGTTGAAACCCCAAAGGGGTCGCGAATCCCGTCGCGACCTCGGTCAGCCCCCCCGTGTCGTCGTCGATCGTTGCGAGGTAGGGGGGGAAATACTCGAACAGTGGATCCGGAGGGGGCGCGGGACGGGGTGGCCGGGGGATTCGAATCATGGTGGCGGCCGAATGCACGAATAGAGTGCCATCGCTCCGTACCGCGAGAGGGGCAGCGCCATAGATCGTTCCATCGATGGGTTGAGACGAGATCAGATCGCCAGTGTCCGCGTCCAGCGTCAACAGGTTCTGGTCTAGAGCTGCGAGCATGGCATGAAGCGTTCCGTCCGGCCCGAAGGCGAGACCGCGGAAACTAAAATACGGCGAAGTATAACTGCGGCAGCCGATCTCCGGACAGCCGGCGGGTGAACCGATCAAGGATGCGACGCCTGTCGACGGTTCGATCCTCCAAAGCTTCAGGTAGCGAGGAAACTCGGGGCCGTAGAAATCCGGTTGCGCTCCGCCGAATCCGTACAAAAGGTCGGCTCCGGGCTTCGCCGTTAGCGAGACCATAATGATCGGAGAGCCCGAAGCGTCCCTCACGTCTCCGATTTCCTCGCGCACTTCGCCGGTCAAGGGATCCACCTCAACCAATGCGTGATGGGCACGCCCGAAGCCTCCACAGTCGGGTTCGTTGCAGAGGTCGGCCGTTGCCAGGAGCTTGCCGTTCGAGTCGAACGCGAGCCCCCAGAAGTAGGCCAACTGATGCTCGAGTTCCGTTACGCTGCCATCGTTCAGGTCCGTGACGACAATGGCGTCCTTCAGGGCGATATACAGCAGGTCGGCAGGCACGGCCCCGAAGATCGGTGGTGCGCTCAGCAACGCGAAGGCCGCAATCGCGAGACTGCGAACTCCGCTCCGACGGTACTGCGAGCCGCGAGTGGTGGAGCCGCAGCAGCGATTGCCGGCCGCTGTGCCACCGCGATTTGATTCAGGCGCTCCAAATCGCATCGAGTGCCTCCTGATCCGAGTAGAGTAGTCTGCGGCACAGGGGTGCGTCAACGTTGTCGGCGACGGACCACGGAATCCGCCGAGGCACGCTCATCTCAGGCGCAGCCGCCGCGGCTTCGCCGCCGCCGGCCCGCCTAGAGGGGGCATCACGCGGCAACCCGACCCCGAACCGGCAAATCAGACACAATAGGGACCCAGCGGTCGCGACCGGATGGATTAGAAAGATGGGGAAGGCTCGGGAGTGACTCCGCCCGAAATGCCTGCCTAGATCGAAAGTGGTAAACAGCCAACTGAGCAGATCTGAACCATGCCTGAGCTACCTAGACAACAGTACCCCCGAGAGCCTCTCGGTCCTCAGTCGTCAGAAGGGGATTCACGATGACGAACGAAAATTTTTTTCCGCCGACCGAGCCGTTCCGCACCGGTGTTCTGGCAGTCGACGACATCCACGAGATCTACTGGGAAGAGTGCGGCGACCCGGACGGCGTGCCGATCTTGTTCGTGCACGGTGGCCCCGGCGCCGGCTGTTCGACAACCGATCGGAGGTTCTTCGATCCGGCGGTGTTTCGAGCCGTGCTTGTCGACCAACGCGGGTGCGGACGATCGCAGCCGGTCGGTGATCTGCGGGCGAACACAATCGACCACCTCGCCAGCGACTACGAACGGATCCGCGAGGAACTCGGGATCGATCGATGGCACGTGTTCGGTGGATCGTGGGGCAGCACGCTGGCGATGTACTACGCGCAAGAACACCCCGAGCGGGTCGAGAGCCTCGTCCTGCGCGGCATCTGGATGCTGCGCAACACCGAACTTCACTGGTGGCTGTACGAAATCGGCTGGATCCAACCGGAACTCTGGCGGACCTTCGCCGA
>JAFDAW010000313.1 GCA_019313605.1 Deltaproteobacteria bacterium | reverse complement strand
ACATAGTTTTAAAGTTATCAGACATTGCCGAAAACCCAGCTTCAATTGCCTATCCTCGCGCCCATGAGCAACCTCCCCGGACGCATCGGCATCCTCACCGGGGGTGGGGACTGTCCCGGCCTGAACGCCGTGCTGCGCGCCGTGACCAAGGACGCGATCTTCAACGGCATCGAAGTGGTGGGGATCGAGGACGGCTTCCTGGGGTTGATCGAGGGCCGCGCGCGGCCCCTCGGCTACCAGGACGTGTCCGACATCCTGACGGTGGGCGGCACGATCCTCGGCACGTCGAACCGGGCCGACCCGCGGCGCTTCGAGGTGGGGCGCGACGCCGATGGTCAACCCGTCTTCGAGGATGTGACCGACCGTGCGCTGGCCCACGCGAGCGAGCGCGGGCTCGAGGCGCTGATCGTGATCGGCGGCGACGGCACCCTCGCCTGTGCCCGGCCCTTTTTCGAGAGCGGGCTCAACTGCATCGGCGTGCCGAAGACGATCGACAACGATATCTACGGCACCGACATCTCCTTCGGATTCCTTACCGCGGTGCAGGTGGCGACCGAGGCCCTCGACCGCGTGCACACGACCGCGGACAGTCACGGGCGCGTGCTGGTGGTGGAGGTCATGGGGCGCAACGCGGGCTGGATCGCGCTGCACGCGGGCATCGCGGGCGGTGCCGACGTGATCCTGATCCCCGAGATCCCTTTCGATATCGACCGGGTGTGCGAAAAGATCGAGCGGCGGCGCCGGCGCGGCAAGCGCTCCACGGTGATCTGTGTGGCCGAGGGTGCGCGGCCGCGTGGCGGCGTGCGGGTCGTGCGCGAGCACGACGAGGGCTCGCCCGATCCCGTCAAGCTCGGGGGTATCGCGGCGGCGGTGGCGAAGTGGGTGGAGGAGCGCGCCGGCGTGCAGGCGCGCCACGTCGTGCTGGGCCACGTTCAGCGCGGCGGCACGCCGGTGGCGAGCGATAGGGTGATCGCCACCCAGTTCGGGGACGGAGCCATCGAGCTCATCAAGGCCGGCGAGCGCAACCGCATGGTGGCGCTCCAGCAGGGGCGAGTGACCCACATCGACATCTCGGAGCCCGCCGGACGCCAACGGACGGTGCCGCCCGACCACCCCCTGATTGCCGCGGCGCGCTCGGTTTACACCAGCTTCGGGGATGAGTAGCCCGGTCATGGTGTGGATCGGCGCCCATCACCGAATTTCGGCAACCCGTCCCTGCCGTCGTGTAGGATGGGCGGGCCAGCTCACTACCAGGGAGTCGCACCCATGATTGGACTCGACCAACTCTTCTCGGTTGCCGGAAAGGTCGCCCTCGTCACGGGAGGCGGGCGGGGCATCGGCCTGATGATGACGGAAGCGCTCGTCGCGTCGGGCGCCAAGGTCTACATCGCGTCGCGCAAGCGCGAAGTCTGCGAGAAGGTCGCGGCGGAACTCGGAGGCGACGACCGTTGCATTGGTCTGGGTGCGGATCTTTCGACCGAAGAAGGCGTCGTCGCACTTGCCAATGAACTCAAGCAGCGGGAAGACCAGCTGCACATCCTCGTCAATAATTCAGGAGTTGCCTGGGGCGCGCCGTTGGAAAAATTTCCGTGGCGGGCCTGGGACACGGTGCTCGATTTGAATCTGACCGCACCGTTTGTACTGACCCGCGAGCTATTGCCGTTGCTCGAAAGAGCAGGCACTCCCGAAGACCCCGCACGCGTCGTCAATATCGGCTCGATGCTCGGGACGGTTACGGTGAGCTGGACCGCCTACTCTTATGGGGCGAGCAAAGCCGGGCTACATCACATCACACGGGTTTTTGCGAACGAACTTGCCGATCGAAATATCACCGTCAATGCGATTGCGCCGGGTCCATTCGCGACCGAAATGACCGCGCACGCTTCCGAGACCGATGAGTCGAAGGAGGCGATCGCCAACCAGATTCCCCTCAAGCGCTGGGGAACTTCGGAGGATGCAGCCGGTCTGGTCCTGTTCCTCTGTTCACGCGCGGGCGCCTATGTGTCCGGCGCGATCGTCCCACTCGACGGGGGCGCAACCGCAAAGGCTTGATCCAGAAATGAGGAGTCCCCCACTTCCATGTCCGAATACCAGAATCGTTCAGTCGTGTTGGCCCGGCGCCCGGTGGGCGAAGTTCGGGATGAAGATTTTCGCCTCGAGACCGAGGTCATTCGCGAGCTGCGGCCCGGGGAGATCCTGATCGAGGTCTTGTGGTTGTCACTCGATCCCTACATGCGTCCGAAGATGAATGACGTCGAGTCCTACATGCCGCCGATGGAACTCGACAAAGTCGCTCAGGGTGAGAACGTCGGGAGGGTCGTCGAGTCTCGTTCGGAAAAATTTGCGATTGGCGACTTCGTGACGAGCTACACGGGCTGGCAGCAGTACGCGATCGCCTCTGACGAAACTCCCATGCTCTACAAGGTGGAGCCCGCGGGCCTACCGATTTCGGTTTTTCTCGGCCCGGCGGGCATGCCGGGCCGGACGGGTTATCTGGGATTGACCCGCGTCGGAAATCCGAAATCCGGAGAAACCGTGGTGGTGTCGGCGGCGTCCGGCGCGGTGGGATCTGTCGTGGGGCAAGTCGCCAAGATGATCGGCTGCCGTGCGGTGGGCATCGCGGGTGGCGAAGCCAAGTGCCGCTACGCGGTCGACGAACTGGGTTTGGATGCCTGCATCGATTACAAGGCGGGCAACCTCGCGGCCGATCTCGCGGCGGCGTGCCCGGACGGCATCGACGTTTATTTCGAAAACGTCGGGGGTGAAGTCTCGCGCGCGGTCGCGCCCCTGCTGAACGCGGGCTCACGGGTTCCGATCTGCGGTTATATCTCTCAGTACAATGCGACGGACGATTGCGAGCGCAGAGTCACCGTTCGAGATCTTCGGCGCGTTGCCGACGCCTCCCGAGCACCGTTTCTTTCTCGTCTTCGAGTGGAACGACGAACAAGCGGAAACCACCCAGCGGCTCGCGGAATGGATCAAGAGCGGTCAGTTGAAATACCGCGAATCAGTCGCAGTCGGTCTGGATTCGGCCGTCGCCGCATTCCGCGGCATGTTGCGCGGAGAGAATTTTGGGAAGCAGCTCGTCAAGATCGCGGACGACTAGCTGGACTGAAATCGCGCGCGCAGGCGGCGCATCCCCGCAAGCCAGCGATCGTAGCCGCTGACCTTGTTCTGAAGGTACTTCTCGACGGTTGGATGCGGCAGGATCAAGAAGCGCTCCTCTCCAATGGCTTCGATCGTGCAATCGGCGACTTCTTCGGGTTCGATCATTCCGTCGACGCCCGCGACTCCGCCATTTTCGAAATCAGCCGTCATCGCGGTGCGCACGGCTTGCGGACAGAGCACGGACACCGCGATGCCGCGATCGCCGTAGGTGACGGCGAGCCACTCCGCGAAGCCGACGGCCGCGTGCTTGGTCGCCGAATAACAAGCGGAATCGATCTGGGTGAGCAGTCCCGCTGCAGACGCGGTGTTGAGCAGGTACCCCTCTCCGCGCTCGAGCATCGAGGGCAACACGGCCCGGGCTGCGTAGACGTGGGCCATCACGTTGACTTCCCAGATCTTCTGCCAGTCTTCGTTTGCGACTTCGAGGCCGCCGAAAAAGCCGATACCCGCGTTCGAGCAGAAGAGATCGATAGGGCCGTTTTCATGTTCTGCGCGCTCGACGAGCGCGCAGAGTGACGCTTCATCTCCCACATCTGTCGCGACCGCGAGCCCGCCGATCTCGGAGGCCAATTCTCTCGCGCGCTCGATGTCGAGATCTGCCACGACGACGCGCGCGCCCTCAGCGGCAAATTTCTGCGCCAGCGCGCGGCCGATGCCGTTGGCGCCTCCCGTGACGACCGCGTGTTTGCCTGCGAGTTTCACTTCTGATTACCGCCCGGTCACAGATTTCCTCCAACTGGATTTAAATCCAGTTGCGCCCTGATGTTCCACCCTGAGCGAATTACCGTCAGCTGGTTCCGTGCAATCTCGATCGATCTCGCAATGTTCACCTCGTCTGGGCGCTTGCCACATTCGTGGCGAGCGCGAAATGATCAACGAGCCGCCTTCTTCTCGCCGCGCTTATTCGCTTTGCGGTATTCGAGCCTCGCAATCGAGCGGCGGTGGACTTCGTCGGGTCCATCTGCGATGCGCAGCGTGCGCACACCCGCGTAGGCGTAAGCCAGCCCGAAGTCGTTCGTCACTCCGGCACCGCCGTACGCCTGAATTGCGTCGTCGATTACCTGCAGCGCGGTAATCGGCGCCTTGACCTTGATCATTGCGATTTCGGCGCGCGCAACCTTGTTACCGACCGTGTCCATCATGTGGGCGGCCTTGAGGGTGAGCAGGCGCGCGCATTCGATCTCGATGCGCGCGTTGGCGACGCGCTCCTCCCAGACGGAGTGCTCTCCGACCTTCTTGCCGAAGGCTTCGCGCTCGAGTAGTCGCTCGCACATCATCTCGAGCGCCCGCTCGGCGACGCCGATCGTGCGCATGCAGTGGTGGATGCGCCCGGGCCCGAGCCGCCCCTGGGCGATCTCGAAGCCGCGCCCCTCGCCGAGCACGATGTTCTCGGCGGGAACGCGCACGTTCTCGAACGTCACCTCGCCGTGCCCGTGTGGCGCATCGTCGTAGCCGAAGACCGAAAGATTCCGCTCGATGGTGACCCCTGGCGTATCGCAATCGACGAGGATC
>JAFDAW010000079.1 GCA_019313605.1 Deltaproteobacteria bacterium | reverse complement strand
ACGCTCATATCAGCGAAATAGAAGGCTTGAGAATCTTGATTCGATATAGACTGGCATCCTCGGCTAGAACCCGCGCGGCATCCTTCGCTGCGAGAAGGTCGAAAGGGCCGACCACGTGTTCCCTTCCGGCGAAATCTCCCAGCGAGGCTATCGCAATCTCGTTTGGCCTGCCCGCAACTTGAATGCGATCGTCGGCTGCTGGCGGCGTGCGGCTGTGGTCATTCTGTGCCGATCCAAACCGGTATCGGGAGGCTCTGTTCTCTTCCAGGCAGGTGAAACCCTGAAAGGGCGGCCGACTCCGAATTGATATGTGCCGCCGCACAACCATCTAGCGGCCGCCCTTTGCATTTTCGCTGAACCGATAAATGACGATGGGAGCGCCGCTGGTGGGTTGCCAATTGGACTCTTCGGTCCCGTCGATTGAAATGCCGGCTCTCGCTGCCAATAGTGTGCGCTTCCGCTTGCCGACATGCGCCGCCCCGTGCCGACGATCGCATACGGTGGTGCTGCCCTCGCGCTATGTTCGCCGGGTTCCGCACCTGGCGGATGATGGAGGTTGATTCGGAGCGATGGTTCGGCTGATCGCGATACTGCTCACGGTGCTGACCGGCTTTGCGGGTCTCGTCTACGAGGTGGCCTGGCAGAAGTACCTGGCCACGCTGCTCGGATCCCACGGCGAGGCGACCGCGGCCGTGCTCGCGATCTTCCTCGGCGGCCTTTCGTGCGGGTATGCGCTGTTCGGTTGGGCGACGCGGCGCGTACTCGAGCGCGCTCGTCAAAGCGGCCGGCGTCCGCGGCTGTTGTCCTTCTACGCGCGGGTCGAGGCGGGAATCGGCGTCTATGCGTTGTTGTTTCCCATACTGTTTGGGTTCGCCCAGAAAATCTCGCTGCTCGGTCCGCTCAACCACGACGCGCTCGGGTTCGCGTTCGACGTCGGGCTTTCGGCGCTACTGATCGGGCCTCCCGCGGTGTTGATGGGTGGGACGATTCCGATTCTGACCCTCGCGCTCGCGGGCGACATCGATCGCGCAACGCGGGTTCACGCCTGGATCTACGGCGCGAACACGCTCGGGGCCTTCGCGGGTGCGCTCGCGGGCGGGTTCTGGCTGATTCCGCTGTTGGGTCTGGATGGCGTCGTCTGGACGATGGCGGGCCTCAATCTCGCAGCCGCGCTGGCTTTCGCCGTGTTGGAGGGGCGCGCGACGAGCGTCGCGCCCGATCCCGAGACGTCCAGCGCGGTCGAGCCGGTGCCGCGAATTGCGGCCTGGTCGGGGATCGCACTGCTCGCGGGATTCGCGATGATGGCGCTGCAGACGACCTTCAATCGCGTCGGCGCGCTCGCGCTGGGATCTTCGCATTTTACCTTCGCGATGGTGGTGGCCGTTTTCGTGTTCTCCCTCGCACTTGGGAGTTTCGCGGTTTCGGCGCTGCCGCGGATCCCGCGCGCACTCGTCGTGGGATCGCAATGGGTGTTGGTGTGTCTGCTCTTCCCGCTCTACTTCTGGGTTGCTGACGTCGGCTACTGGGCGCATGTGATTCGCGTGCGTGTCGGTGGGTTGAGCGCCGAGTTTTCCGAATACCAGCTGGCCATCTTTGGCGCGACGCTCGCGCTGCTCGTGATTCCGATTGGCCTCTCTGGAGCACTGCTCCCCTTGCTGTTCCACCAATTGCGGCGCGAGGTGCGCAACCTCGGCGCAGTGGCCGGTCGGCTCTACGCGTGGAATACGGTGGGTTCGCTGCTCGGCGCGCTGCTGGGCGGTTATCTGCTGCTGATCTGGCTCGATCTGCACCACGTCTTTCGGATCGCGATGGCCTGCCTGGCTGTGGCGGCTTCGATCCTGTCCGTTCTCGTGCTGGATCGAATCCCGCGAGTCGTTCCCGCGCTCGTGCTGTTGCCGATGCTCGTCGCGATTGCACTGCTGCCCGCCTGGCCGGTCGAGCGACTCACTCCGGGGACGTTTCGCTCGCGCGAGGCGATCCCCCGGACTTTTCTCGGCGTCGACGGATTCTTCGAGGACCGGGCCATCGGGGACTTCATCTTCTATGACGACGATCCGACCAGCAGCGTGAGTGTAGTCGTGCCGTTCCAGGAGCCCGAGAACATCGCTCTGCATGTGAATGGCAAACCCGAAGGGGCTCTCAAGGGCGACTATCCGACGATGGCGCTCGCCGCCCTGATCCCCGCCCTGATCGCGGAGAACCACGAACGCGGATTTGTGATCGGTCTTGGAACCGGAGTGACGGCCGGTGAACTCGCGACGCTGGAGGGGACGCGGAAGGTTTCGGTAGCGGAAATTTCTCGGGCGGTGATCGCTGCCAATCCGTTATTCGCGTCGGGAAACCTCGGCGCTTCGACCCACCCAAAAATCGAGTTCATTCGTGGCGACGCTTATCGGACGCTGTTGCGGAGCACCGAGCGTTATGACGTCATCGTGTTGGAGCCGAGCAATCCGTGGGTTGCGGGTGTCGAGATGCTCTACACGCGCGAGTTTCTCGAGGCGGCCCGCTCGCGACTGGCCCCCGGTGGCGTATACGGGCAGTGGTTCCACGTCTACGAGACGGATCGAGAGGTCGTGAACCTGATCCTGCGCACCTATACGTCGGTATTTCCGCACGTCTCCGTCTGGTTCATGGGCGGTTCGGATCTGCTCCTGCTGGGCATGGATCAATCCGACCGGGCCCTCGACGTCCGTGCACTCGAAGCGCGATTCGGCCAGCCGGACTTCACCTCCGCATTCGGGCGAGTGAAGATCGACCGCTTTCCGCAGTTACTCGCCCACGAACTGATTCCGCTCGGAACGCTCCACGCCGAGCCACTCGAGGGTTCGATTCACACCGTGCGCCGACCGCTGCTCAGCGATCTTGCAGCGCGGGCGTTCTTTGTGGGTAGCCAAGTGCCTCGCGTTGGCCCATTCATGAGCGCGAACCACCAGAAGGTGTCCGTCATGAACTCCCTGTTGCGACGGTACGCGGGAGGTGACGAGGTACTGCCAGACGAGATCTTTGAAATTTTCGCGAGAGAGGTGTGTCGCTTCCAACGCGTGAGGGATTGCTCGGCCATCAACGCGCGTTGGTCGGTGGATTACCCGGAATCCGAACTCCGGCGCGACACGCTGTCCTCGTTGCGCAAGGCAGCGCGTTCCAGAAGCCCAAGCCTCTCCTCACCGCGGCTCAAGAGGCTGCACGCCCTCTACAGCGGACGGGTCATTCCCGGCGAAGATGCCGCACCCGCGCACGTAGAGGCCCGCCGTGCGACGGAACTGTTCTTATACCACTACCACCACGTCGTGCCCTTTGATCGCCGGGTGCTCGAAGAACTCTGGGGCGACTGCAATGGCGAGGAGTGTGAGGCGGAACGAGCGCAGTTCGAGGAGGTGCTCTGGGGACTCGATGAAAGTGATTCGCAATAGGCGAGTCGCCTCGCGGCACGCTCTTCCGGTTGGTGGTGCGCCCGCGATCAGCGCGCATTCGCAATCAACGCCGATGGCTCTGTGGCAGTGACGTTCGGTGACGACTGTGGCTGAGCAGAGCGCGCACCCTTGTGGCTCCGCACCTCCAACCCCGGGGGTCCCAGCAGTCGTCTGGGCGATCGCCGGGGGCGCTGTCGTCCTTCGTCTGATTCACGCCTGGCTGATGACGGGAGATCCGCTCTTCGCGCATCCCGTGATCGATCCGAGAGAGAGTCTCGAGCGCGCGAGATACCTCGCTGAAGTCAGTTGGCTCGGCCCACCGCAAGCGTACTGGAAGCCGCCGCTTTACGATTATTTCCTCGGGGTACACCATGCGCTGTTTGGAGGAAGTCTCTGGCCCGCCCGGGTCAGCCAGATTCTACTCGACGGCGGTAGCTGCATCCTGATCTTCATGCTCGCGAGGCGGTTGATTTCGCACCGGGCGGGAATTGCGGCAGCCGCGTTCGCGATCTTCCTCGAGCTTTCTGTGTTGCTGCTCGCAATTCGCGCGCGCAGCCAACCGTCGCAGGTGCGATGGATGGACGCGGGCTTCGCATTGGGATTGCTCGCAGCGACACGCGCTGAAGCCTTGCTGCTTGCACCGTGGTTGGCGGGCTGGCTTTGGCTGGGTTTGCGCCAATATACGCGCCGCGAGCGAGCGATCTGGTTAGGAATGCTCGCGCTCGGCGTCATCGTCGTCATCGGGCCGATCAGTTTGCGCAACGCGCTTTACGCGCGAGACCCCGTACTGATTTCGGCCAACGGCGGCATCAACTTCCTGGTCGGGACCGAACCCGAATACCGGGGGGTGATCGGTGTTCGGCCCGGTCCGGAGTGGGAGTTGCTGACACGGGCCCCAATCGACCTGGGTTATTACACAGAGAGTGAACGATCCCAGTTTCATTTTCGCACGGCACGCGCGTTGATCGCGAGCGATCCGGGGCGGTGGATCGCGCAGTTGGCGCGAAAACTCGGGCATGTCTGGCACGGGCGCGAGCTCGCGTCGAATCGAGACATCTACACCTCACGCGGTGAGTCTTTCGTGCTGGCTTCGCTTCTTTGGCGCACTCCCGTGCTGTTCTTCCCCTTTGGTGTACTTGCGCCGCTGGCTCTCGTCGGCATGGCGATCTCGTGGAAACAGCGCCGCAAGTCGCGATTCTTGATCGGCGTCGTAGCCGTTCACTGCGGGGCAATGATGCTGTTCTTCGTGACGGGTCGGTTTCGGCTCGCGATGCTGCCGGTGCTCGTCTTGTTCGCCGCTGAAGCGGTCTTGTGGGCGTTCGACTGCATTCGCGAGAAACGGTCGCGCGCCCTCGCGGCCGCGGCGGGCCTAACCCTGCTGCTGTTCGTGCTGACGAATCTCGATGTGCTGCTGCGCGCGGATCCCGAAGCCTACGAATCGAAATTGCGTGCCGAAGAGCACTACTTTCGCGGCACCGTGCTGGGTAACGACATGGACCGCCCCGAAGAGGCGAAGATCGAACTCCGCAAGGCCCGCGAACTCGAGCCTGACTTCGTCGCGATTGCGTACAACCTCGCACAGCTCTACGAGAAGAGCGGTGACGACGTCGATGCGCTGCGCTTGTTTCGCCAGTCGCTTGCAGTTACCGAGCGCTCTCCAGCGGAGCGCTACGTCGAGCCTGCTGTGCGTGAATATCTGAGCAAGATTGCTGGACGGCTCCGAACAGACGAAACCCAGCCCGATCCGATTCGCCGCTTCGCGACGGGAATCGGCTGTATGGATCGCCGCGACTGGGAGTGCGCGATCGTCGAGCTTCGTGCGGCGAGTGTCCCCGGCGACCGGGAAGAGGTGGCGCCGTTATTGGGTCTCGCCCATCTCGAGCGCGGCCGGGAACATCTGCGAGCCGGGCGCAACCCCGCCGCGCTGTCCGATTTGAGCGAGGCTTCGAGGCTGAGGCCGCACGACGCGGTCGTCTACGTCGAACTCGGCGTCGCACTGACCCGCGCGAAGCGATTCGGGAAGGCGCGAGCGGCGTTCGGGAAGTTTCGAATCTACGATCTGCCACGCGGCGATTACTATCGCCGCGCGATCGAAGGCCCGAATGAAGACGATCGCACGATCGCGCTCGCCGCCGCGCGCGCGATCGTGAGGCATTTTCCACGCGATCGCCTCGCGCGCGAGACCGTTGAGGTTCTTTTCCGATGATTTCTGCGGCACAATGGCTGGCCAGCCATGCACCAGGAGAGACTGCCGCTTTCCAAGCCCCGCATGAATACGGAGACGCACATGTTTGAACGAACGAGTCGACTGCGCTGGAAGGTTGCGTGTCTGAGCGCCGCTCTGGGGAGTGCGCTGTCCGTTTTTTCGCCGGCAGCGGCTATGGCCGAAGAAGATCCCAGGCTTCTCGCGCGTCAGATCTACGCGGATCTCATGGCGTTTCCGTCGACCCAGTCGCACGGCGGTTCGGCGGAGATCGCGAAGTACGCGGCGGATCGCCTGCTCGCGGCCGGCTTCGACGAGCAGGACGTCGAGATTCTGGGACCGCGCCCGGAGGCGGCGGGCGTGCTCGCGCGATTTCGTGGCCGGGGCGAGCGAAAGCCGGTGCTGATGTTTGCGCATCTCGATGTCGTCGAGGCGCTGCCCAAGGATTGGTCGATGCCGCCTTTCGAGTTGAACGAAAAGGATGGCTACTTCTACGGGCGCGGAACCTCGGACAACAAGGCGGGTGTGGTGGCGCTGCTTGCGAATTTCATCCGATTGAAGCGCGAGGGCTTCGAGCCTTCGCGGGACTTCATCTTGATGTTCACAGGTGATGAAGAGACCGACATGAGCAGCGTCGCCTACTTCGCGAAGGAGAAGCGCGAGTCGATCGATGCGGAGTTCGCGCTCAACACCGATGGAGGGACGATTGAAACCGCCGACGGGAAGCCGCTCGCGTTCGTCGTCCAGGCTGCGGAAAAGGTCTACATGACCTTGCGGCTGGAGGTCAGTAATTCGGGTGGGCACAGCTCTCGGCCGCGTGCCGACAACGCCATCTATGATCTCGCGGAAGGCCTCTTGCGACTTCGGTCCCATCAGTTTCCGGTGAGTCTGAACGACGCCACCCGAAGTTATTTCAGTCAGGCAGCGCAGTTCCATGAATCGGAGATGGCCGCCGCGATGCGGGCCCTCGCGGAAGATCGCGCTTCAGCAAGCGACATCGTGCGCCTCGACTCTTCGATCCAGCTGCGCACCGTGATGCGCACGACCTGCGTCGCCACCCAACTCGAGGGCGGGCACGCCGAAAATGCGTTGCCGCAGACCGCCGCTGCTGTGGTGAACTGCCGGGTTCTCCCGCAGGATTCGCCCGAGAAGATCATCGCCGAGGTGCGCCGGGTACTCGCCAACGACGCCATCCGCGTGACGATCCCCTACGAAGCCGTGGCCAGTCCTCCGTCGCCTCTCACGCCTAACGTAATGGATGTGGTCACTCGAGTTGCTGCCGAGATGTACCCGGGTATTCCTGTGATCGCGGACATGACCGCGGGCGCCACAGATGGGTTGTGGAGTACTGGTATCGCTTGTTGCGCGCGCTGTGAATCCGAAAACGCGCGAGTTCGGCGGTCAAAGCAGAGGGATCGTCAGCACTCGCGATCCGCGGTAGAGTCTCATTCGATGAGTTCTGAATTTCCGATCGATTTCGTTCGCGCGCAATTTCCCGGCCTTCAGCGCGAGGTCGCCGGGCGGCTCGCGGTTTTTTTCGACGGGCCTGCGGGCAGCCAGACACCGCGGCGGGTGGCTGAGGCGGTTTCCGATTATCTGCTGCACCGCAATGCGAATGATGGTGGGCCATTTGCGACTTCGCAGGAAAGCGATGCGATGCTCGGCGAGGCGCATCGCGCGGTTGCGGATTTCGTTGGAGCCGAGAGAGCGGATGAGGTCTCGTTCGGCGCAAACATGACGACGCTGACATTCGCACTGGGCCGCGCACTTGCGAGGACCTGGAATGCGGGCGACGAGATCGTCGTCTCTCGCCTCGACCACGATGCGAACGTATCGCCCTGGGAGCTCGCCGCGCGCGATGCGGGTGCCGTCGTCCGGTACATCGAGGTTCGGCCCGACGATTGCACGCTCGATTTCGACACATTGCGCTCGGCTCTCAATGATCGCACGCGGCTCGTGGCCGTGGGGGCTGCGTCAAATCTGGTCGGAACCATCAATCCAGTTCGGGAGATCGCAGAGCTCGCGCATCGCGCAGGTGCACAGCTGTTCGTCGACGCGGTCCACCTCGCGCCACACCGTTTGATCGACGTCGCGCTCTGGGATTGCGATTACCTGGCGTGCTCGCCGTACAAATTCTTTGGTCCGCACATGGGTGTGCTCTGGGGCCGATCTGAAATCATGGCCGAGCTGCCCGCCTACAAGGTCCGCGCGGCCGACGATGTGATCCCGGATCGCTGGATGACGGGAACACAATGTCACGAGGGCATCGCGGGAACCCTCGAAGCCGTGAACTACCTCGCAGATCTCGGTCGCGAGGTCTCGGGGCACTCGCTCGATCGGCGCGAGGCGCTGCGCGTGGCGTTCAATGCGATCGAGGCGTACGAGAGTGTACTTTGCCAGCGGCTGATCGAGGGTGTTGCGCGGATCGCAGGCGCGCGCGTCGTCGGTATCACCGATGCGAATCGGCTGGCAGAGCGCACGCCGACAGTCGGGATCGTCGCCGAAGGCCGCTCCCCGGACGCTCTTTCCGAAGAGCTCGGCAAGCGCGGGATTTTCAGCTGGGGAGGGAACAGCTACGCGCTGCCATTGACCGAGACGCTCGGACTCGAGCCGGGTGGCGTCCTGCGCGTTGGCCTCCTCCACTACAACACCGCCGAAGAGGTCGGACGCCTGCTGGATCTGCTGCCCGAATCCATCGCGGCCGTTTCCTCCGCCTCAGGCTGATTCAAGGTCGACTCGCGAACTCGTAGCCGCCCCCGCTCTTTGCCGCTGGGTCGTGATGGCCAATCGACGTTCCGCTATAGATAGTCTGATCTGGGTTTGAAAGGTTGGATGGAGTCTGATGCGCACGGGTAAACGGGCGAGAGGCGTGGCGGCGGTGGGGGCAAGCTGCCGGGCGCTGCGGGTGTTTGCCCGGGCGATCGTCTTTGGCGTTGGGATCGCTCTGCTCGCCTGCGGTTCTCAAGATGAATCCGTGAAGAGTGCGCCGAAGCCGCCCGCGGTGGTCGAGGAACTCAGCATCGAGGACCTCGCAATCGGCGATGGCCCCGAATGCCAGCACCCGAATCAGATCGTGACCATCCACTATCGCGGTATCTTGCTCGACGGCCGTGTGTTCGATTCGAGCTACGAACGAGGTGCGCCGATCGTCGCATCGCTGGAAAGCCTGATTCCGGGTTGGCAACAGGGGATGCCGGGAATGCGGGTCGGTGGCAGGCGTCGGCTGACGGTTCCCTCGAATCTCGCGTATTCCGGTATGGCGGCGCTACAGGCCGCCAAGCCGCGCGACTCGGAGGAGCGTGCCCAAATGCTGATCCCGCCCAAGAGCACCCTCATTTTCGAGATCGAACTTCTTGCCATCGCTCCTGGCGATGATCCCGATAGTCCCTCGGACATTGCCCGCAGCGTCGATCAATAAACGATTTCCAGACAGCCGCAGCCAGCGCCCAGCAACGCGGACCGCAGATGGGTGAGGATCCGCCTGGCAGGGCCCGCTACTTGGCCGTGCGCCAGGGCGCTCGCGCAAACAAGCAGAGGAAGTTGGTGACCAGCTGTGCCCCCGCGAGCGCGGTGATCTCGGCTACGTCGTAGGGTGGCGATACCTCGACCAGGTCGGCGCCGATGATGTTCAGGCCCGACAGCCCCTGGACGATCTCGAATGCCTGGTTGGTGGTCAGTCCGCCCGGCGAGGGGGTTCCGGTGCCCGGTGCGTAACTCGGATCCAGACAGTCGATGTCGAAAGTCAGGTAGGCCTTCTTGTCGCCGACGATGCGGCGCGCCTCTGCGATCACTGCGTCGGTGCCGTGGCGGTGGACCCAGGGCGCGTCGAGGATGTTGAACCCCATCGTATCGAGGTTGACCGTCCGCAAGCCGATCTGGACCGAAGTCGCCGGGTCGATCAATCCCTCGCGCGCTGCGTACCAGAACATCGTTCCGTGATTGATGCCATCGTCGTTCTCGTCTTCCCAGGTATCGGAGTGCGCGTCGAAGTGGATGATCGAAAGCGGCGCACCGTGGCGTTCGGCGTGGGCTTTGAGCAGCGGATAGCTGATGAAGTGATCGCCGCCGAGAGTCATCATCATCACTCCTGCATCGACGATCTTCTTTGCGTAAGCCTCGATGGCCGCGGGTACCTCGGCGGGCTTCGAGAAATCAAAGGGCAGGTCGCCGTGATCGACGATCGCCATCTCGGTGATCGGATGAAAATCCCAACCGTAGACGAGCCTCTCGTAGGAAAGCAGAGACGACGCCGCGCGGATGCCGCGCGGTCCAAAGCGGGTGCCGGGGCGATTGGTGGTCGCCGTATCGAATGGCACGCCGATGATCGCGACGTCGATTCCCTCGAGATCTTTGCGATAGGGGCGCCGCAGAAAGCTCGTGACGCCCGAATAGGTCATGTCCTCGGAAAAGCTGTGCAGATCCGTTTCCGTAATGGCGCTATCGCCCCAGTTTTCGTCGCTCGTCTTTTCCTTTTGATCGCTCATCTCGTTTCCTGTTCGGGATTTCAGGGTTTCGGCGCCGGACTGCTGCTGCACTATTTCGCGCGCGGATCCTACCAATCCCCACCTGGGCCGGCCCGCTTGGCGCCCAGGATGCCGTTTTTCGCTCTTGTTGGGGGCAGGGGAGGTCTCTGGGCGATCGCCTCAAGCTCCGGCTGCAATTCGACCGAAAACCCCAGGATGCGGGTATTGGTCGCCGATGACGATCGTCTCCAGCGCAGTCTGCTCAAGACGGCCCTCTCGAGCTGGGGCTACGACGTGACCAGCGTCGAAAACGGAATGCAGGCCTGGGAACTCCTCCAGGGTGGGTCGCAGTTCTCCCTGTTGATCACGGATTGGGTGATGCCAGAACTCGACGGTGTTGCGCTCTGTCGGAAGCTCAGGCAGGAGCCGCGCGAGCCCTACCTTCCCATCATCTTGCTCACCTCGCGGGAGGGGTCCGACCACTCCGTCGAAGCGCTGAATTCCGGCGCCGATGCATTCCTCACCAAGCCGTTCAGTACGTCCCGGTTGCTCGCCCAGATTCGCGTCGCTGAGCGAATCCTGAGCCTCGAAGGGCGACTCGCCGAACAGTTGAGAGAACTTCGCGTCGCCAACGAGCGGCTCGAGTCGGGGCTCGTCGCGGCCGGGGCCGTTCAGTCGTCTCTGCTGCCGGAAGTCTCGCCGAAGATCCACGGAGTGGATTTCGAATGGAGCTACCAGGCCTGCGAAAGTCTCGGTGGCGATATGTTCAATATCTTTCGGCTCGATGAGCGGCGGGTCGGGATGTACGTGCTCGATGTTTCGGGTCACGGACCCTCGGCGGCGCTTCAGTCCGTCACGTTGAGCCATGTGCTCACCCCGTTCGACCAGCAGGGCGGAATCCTCAAGCGCATCAGTGAAGCATCCGGCCGATATGAAGTGACGAGCCCACCCGAAGTGGCGCGCCGGCTGAATCGCGCATTCCCGCTGATCGAGCGGTCGGGGCAGTTCTTCACTTTTCTCTACGGAATCCTCGACGTCGAAACGCGGATCGTGCGCTACGTGAAGGCCGGACACCCCGGTCCGATCGTCGTTTCTCGAGATGGGGCTCACTGCCTCGAAAAGGGTGGCGGTATTCCGATCGGCATCCTACCGGATGCCGAATACGAAGAAGAGCAGGTGGCGCTCTCGCCCGGTGACAGTCTCGTCTTCTACACCGACGGCGTGCTCGAGACGCTCAGCGCTCGACGCGAGGCCTTCGGCTTGGATCGGTTGATCCAAACCATTGGCGAAACGGAGGGCGGAATCTCTGAGCGCCTTCGCGCGTTGCAGCTCGATCTGGACGCATTCGGTCTCGGTGAGCCGCGCCGCGATGACGTGACGTTCGTCGGTCTCCAGATCAGTTAAGACGTGGACTGACAAATGGGTCCAACCCGACCGAAAGCATTTGTGGGACAGCCGTTTCAGGCAGATCGCTTGACTAGAGGTGTCGTGCGGATCGATCAGGAACTCTGCGAGTCATCGGACAATCGCAGCCACGCAATCGTCGCCCCCCAGCCGCCCCGGTCTCCTGGCGCATCGACGTAGTGTTCCACGCCAGGGTGTCGGGCCAATAAGCGCTGCACGCGGTTGCGCTGGACGCCCCGTCCGCGGCCGTGAATCAGTCGCACTTCCCGGAATCCCTTCTCGATCGCCGCTTCGAGATAACCTTCGACCACGTCGCCAATCTCGCTCGGCCGGAAGAGGTGGAGATCGATGGATTCCTCGATCGGAATCTCGATCGGGTCGGGGAAGGGGCTTTCTGGATCGATCGGGTCGTCGTTGTCGGGGTCGGTCATCGCGGCTCCGCTGCGAGTCTACCTCGCAGGGCGTCTGTGGAGATCCAGCCATGCGCTGCCTCGACGCATCCGGAACGGTTCTTCCACTAAAGGGTCAGCGAGGGTCGCCCGATTCGCGTCGTGGAGCACGACGGTCATCTGCGGAGCACCGATCCAGTACTCTGGCCAGTCGATCAGGATTACGCAACATGGAGGTTCAAGTGATCGATATTGCTTATAAAAAGATGCGGACCGGAGGGTTGGCGCTGGGCCTTGCGGCACTGCTCTGGAGCGGAGCCCCCGCGGTTTTCGCTGACGAAGTGGCGGGTCATGTCACAGCTTCGATCGAGTCGGGGCTCGATGGACCGATCACCGAAGGCGAGCATGTGAGGTTGGGGGAGGGCGACGCCTGTTCGATTCTGCTCGACGATGACGCCGTCGTGGAATTGTGCGGCGAGACGTCGGTGGTCTTCAAGCGGGATCGCGATTCGAACCGCAGGATCGTTTCACTGGACAGCGGTGAGATCCGGATCGTCGTCGAGCCGCGCGAGTTCGAAGAGCGCATCGAGATTCACACGCCCGCTGTCATCGCGACACTGCTCGGCACGATCGTTCACGTCACCGTCGACCCGAATACCGGTGAGACGACCATTACTTCCGCCCAGAGCAAGGTCTCGGTTCGCAGCGATGAGTCCGCTGTGCGCGGGACGACGGTATTGACGGCGGGCGAGCAGGTCACCGTAGAGCCCGGCGATGCCCCTCCCGCAGATCCGAAGCGCCTCGATCCGGAAGAGGTCTCCGCGCTCGGTGGTTGCCTGGTCAATTTTCACACGGCGGCAGCCGACCGAGACAGCCGAGGCAGCGGCGAGCGAGCGACGGGCCGGCTGACGGCGTTCGACGCCGCGAATGCTGGATCGCTTACCCGCGCACCTTCATCCGATCGCCCTGGCGAGTCCCCGCGCGACGAGCCCGGTGACCCGCTCACGGGTCAGGAGGATGTTTGCGTCGCAACGGACTGCGAGCCGCACGAAAACCCACAAGGCCCGACTCGGTTACGGAGCTTCTAATCCGCGAACTGACGAATAGAGTACCGCTCGAGCGCGACTGGCGAACTCAGGCTCCGGGCTTGGGCTTCGAGGGTGCGGTCGCGCTCGATTTGCTCGAGGCCTTCAGCTGTGATGCGCGGCCCCGCCGGATCTTACAGTCGGATTCCCGAACGAACTTTGTCTTGCCCCCGACGACGCAGCTGACGAGTTTGTCGTCCCGGTTGGCCTTCACGGGTTCCTTTTCGACGGTCTCCTGCCACCAATCGGCGAGTTGATCCGGGACGCCAGGCCCGCGGTTCTGGGCTTTCTGGCTCTGGGCCTCTGCCTCGGCTTTGGCATCTTCCGCCTTGGCCTGCTCGATGCCCTTCTTCTTCTCTCGCCAGCCTACGGAGTGTTGCTCGATGAGGGCGTCGCCCTTCCTGATTTCTTCGGCGATGAAGCAGCCCGAAAGCCAGAGCGCTGATGACAAGATTGCGACGAGGCGCAGCATTCCTTACTCATCGGCAGAATTGGATCCCGGATAAAGAGGCTGACTCGACAACTCGATCCCGGGGCAGAGCCGGGCGGCTTCGCGCAACGCCCGGGGATCGTCGATAAGCTCTTCCCAATAAGGCCAATCGCGACACTTTTGCGGGCGAACTGCGTAGATCGCGCAGCGTGTCTCCCGTCCATCCTCCAGGAATGGGCAGCGCCCTGCGGGCCCATCGATCAGCCGATTGCCCCGCGCGGCAACGAATCGGGCTTTTACGGCCGCCTCGTTCATGTGCAAGTGGTCCGCAATTCGTGCAATGTCCGTGGGCGTCACCCGCACAACACCTTCTGGACGCGCGCAACAGTTTCCGGATCGACGGCAGCGAAAGCGAAACGGGTAAGCAGCGGTGGGGTCTGCCATTTACGGGTGTGCGCTCCCGTTGTTCGGTGGTTGGGCAGGGGCTTCTCGCTTCAGGGCGAGGGGATCGCGGATGCGATGTCGCGGCTTAGCGACGCGAGCGCTCGACTCATCGCAGCGATGAGCGCCTCCGTGGATCGGTCCGCTGTGGATTCCGCATAGCTCGAACCCTGCAGCGGTCGAACCTCCGAACCGTTGCTGCGAACCCAACGCCAGCGCGTGGCGAGCGTGACCTCCCCGTCGCTGTTGCCCTCGAATTCGAGGATTGCGATCTCGATCTTGAGGTCGATTTCCATCTGCGTCGGCCAGGGGTAGACGGACACCTGATCGGTCCCGGTCAGCCTCGCGAGGTTTTCAGAGAGCACCCTCGGGATGCTCTTCTCCAGCGGTTCGGCCCACTGCGAAAAATCGGCCACGTGCACTTCATTGGCTCCCGTTCGCGTGACGATCTGCGAGCGATTCAGCCGCTCTGGGAGTGAGATACGTCCGACGCCCAAACGAAGCTCGGTGGCTCGCGCGTTCGAGTCGGACCGGGTCGCGGTCGCGTTCAACACGAAGAGCCGTGTGGGTCGCGTCGTCCTGGGACCGAAGCAACCCGCCAACAAGAGTGCGGCGGTCACAGAGGCAAGCAGGGCGTGAGCGCGGTTCATCAAGACCCTCCGGGTTTTCCGCGGAGCAGGGCGTCCGGATTTCGCTCGATGTACTCCGCGAGCAGGCGGATCGAACGCGCGGCCGCCTTCAACTCGCCGAGCATCTGTTCGAGTTCGTAGCGCATCGGCGAACCTTCGGCTGCGATCGACAGCGATTGCCGAGCGGCGTCGAGAGTTTTCTGAGCGCTGTCCAGAGTCTTGTCGACTTCGGCGAGCGTGTATTCGGCGCGATTCGAAAGATTCTCGACCTGTCCATCGATGTTCGAGACGAGGGCCTGAACGTCACCGATGGCTTCGTCGGCGTGGTTGACGACACCGAGCAATTCTCCGGAGTTCACGAACTGGTTGATGCCCGTGAGGATCTCCGCGAGTTCCGGGGAGTTGACCAGGGCTTTCAGTCCGGCGAGAACCTGATGTGCGTCGTTGACCATGTCCTGAATCGAGAGCGACTCCATGGTCTCGGTGAATTCCTGCATGGTCGACGGAATCGTTGGCATCTCTGGAAAATCTCCGATCGGATCGACGTAGCGCGCGGGTCGGTCCGGGAGGATGTCGAGTTGGACGCTGAGTTGACCCGTCACGATGCTCTGGAGTTGCAGCTGCGCGCGGAGTCCCCGTTCGATGAGTTCGGCAATCAAATCGCCCTCGGGGATCGTGCCGCCGATCTCGCGAATCCGCCTGCGCTGGAGTTGGAGGTAGGCCGGGACCGTCACAGAGAGATCTTGGGCGTCGAGCTGCACCTCGATGCGCCGGACCGAGCCTACCTTGACGCCGCGAAAATTGACCGGAGCGCCGTCGTTCAGCCCGCTGACGGTCTCCGGGAAGTAGGCGACGTAGGTCACCGTCTCGGTGAAGAATCGGCCACCGCCAAATACCATCAAACCCGTGACGATCAGCGCAATCGCACCCAGCAGGAATACGCCGATCACGGTCGGGTTGGCCTTTACACTCACAGTCTGCCCCGATTGAGAAACTGACGGATCTTCGGATCTGGCGAGTGGTCGCGCAACTCTGCCGGTGAACCGATGGCCAGCATGGTGTGGGTGTCCGGATCGAGGAAGACCGATCGGTCGGCGACCGCAAAGATGCTGTCGAGTTCGTGGGTCACGATGACCATGGTAATGCCCAGGCTGTCGCGCAGTTCACGGATCAGATCGTCGAGGCGGCGCGCGCTGACGGGGTCGAGACCCGCTGAGGGCTCGTCGAAGTAGAGGATGTCGGGATCCAATGCCATCGCGCGTGCCACGCCCACGCGCTTTTGCATCCCGCCGCTCACCTCGGAGGGGTGAAAATCCCCGAATCCCGCCAGGCCCATGAGCGCGAGCTTGAAGAGCGCAATTTCGCGAATTTCGGCTCGGCTGAGGTCTGTATACACTTCGAGGGGGAGCGAGACGTTTTCGGCCAGCGTCATCGAACTCCAGAGCGCGCCGTTCTGGTACATCACACCGAATCTACGCATCATGAGTTGACGGCGTTCGGGATCCGCACCCCAGAAATCCTCTCCTTCGTAGAGAACCTCTCCCTTGGCGGGAGATCGCAATCCGACGAGGTGGCGCAATAAAGTGGTCTTCCCGCAACCGCTGGTTCCCATCACGACGAAGATCTCGCCTCGTTGGATCGCGAAGTCGAGGTCCCGCTGGACGACGAAGTCGCCGTAGGTCATGGTGAGCCCACGGATCTCCACGAGCGGCGATTCGGTCGACATCTTCCCCCCTACCCGAGAATGTGGTCGATCACGTTGATGATGCCAGAAGCGATCACGATCAGTACGATCGCTGTGACGACCGCCGAGGTCGTCGCCTTTCCGACGGCCGCGGCGCTTCTGCCGCACTGCATGCCTCGCAGGCAGCCTGACACCGCGACGAGGCTTCCGTAGACCACGGCTTTGACCAATCCAGCACCGAAGTCGGCCAGCGATAGCGCGTTTCGGGTCTGTTCGAAGTAGCTCACCACGCCGAGATCGAGCATGCCCACACCCACGACGGCGCCGCCGACGATGCCCAACAGGTTCGAATAGAGACAGAGCAGGGGCAGCATGAGCGTCAGCGCGAGCAGGCGCGGCAGAACCAGGAACTCCGTCGGAGAGATTCCCATGGTCTCGAGGGCGTCGATCTCTTCGTTGGCCGTCATCGTTCCGAGTTGCGCGGCGAAGGAAGCGCCGGTGCGGCCCGCCATGATGATCGCGGTCATCATCGCCCCCATCTCCCGCGCCATCCCGAGGGCAACGAGGTCTGCGACGAAGATCTGCGCGCCGAACTGCTGAAGCTGGATCGCGCCGATGAAGGCGAGGATGAGTCCGACCAGAAAGCTCACGAGCGTGACGATCCCGACGGCCTCGGCGCCGCACTGCTGGAGGGTGAGCGCGAAATCGGAAACCCGAAAATGAGCGCGACCGGTCGCGAGCCGCATGACCGCGATCCAGATTTCTCCCAGGAAGCGGATGCTCTCGGTCACGGATTGGGATCTGCGAATGGCCGCGCGCCCGAGCCGTGTCGGCAAGGAACCACCCGTGAACGCGACCTCGATCTCCGCCTCGGGCACGGCCGCGGCCAGATCGAGCAGGCGCTGGACGCCTTCCGGCAAGCCCGACCGATCTGTGTCGATCCCGTGGCTCGCGAGTAGATCCAGCAGCCCGCGCAGATAGGTTGGCAAAGCGGAGTCCCAGCCCGCGATCGCTTGTGTGTCGAAACTGACTCGCTGTGGAGGGGAGGCTCCGTCGCATTCGGAGCGCACGTTCTCGGTCGATGGCACGCCCTCGGCGAGCGTCCAGCAGCCCGAGAGCTGAATCAGGAGTTCGTCATTCGGCAATCGGCTGATGGCCATTTGGCGAGGAGTCGGCATCGCGTTCAGATCATTCTATCGCGCCGCCGAGCCGGGGGCTTCCGGGTACGGCGGTGCGAGGGAGGAATTGCGAATCGGGTCTCGATGTGAGCAAAGGGTGTGGCCGCTCCTTGTCGATCGTCAGCGCTCG
>JAFDAW010000078.1 GCA_019313605.1 Deltaproteobacteria bacterium | reverse complement strand
GAGTCGACCTTCGGGACGATGCCTCTTCCATCTCGAACTCGCGGCCTCGCTGATGGACGGCGAACAAGCGGACCCCGTGCTGCGCGATCCCCACCACCACGAGCTCCTCGGGGGCCCTGCGCGCGATGACTTCGAAATCCGCTTTCCGACCGTTCATGCTGAAGTGCATGCGCGCGCGCAGATCGACTTTGCCAAGATGGTCTGTTGTCGATACCGGAACCACCGGACAGTGCGGGTGCTGGCCCCACGAACCGCCCCCCGCGCAAGAGACCAGCAGCTGCGACACTCCCAACACGAGGATCCCAACGACCCGGTTGGCGTTCATCATCGCACTCCGCTTCGCCGGGCCATCACGAAGACCGCGGGAGATAGAGCCAGGGCAAACAGGATGCCGGTCCCCGTGGTAAGCCCGATGGCGCGAAGCGCAGGTTGCTCCGAGAGGGCGAGCGTTCCAAATACGAACACCGACGTCAGACACGAAACCAGGATACTCGATAGCGTGGCGCCGAGTCGATCCGACACCCGCGCCCCATCCACCGTGAAGATCCCGTAGTCGACGCCCATGCCGAGCACCAGCAGCAGGCTGATGGTCGATACGACATTGACCGACACGCCGAGGATTCCAAAAACCCCGTAGGTGGCGAGAGCCGCGAGCCCCGCTGTAGCAAATGCGAGCAGGGCAGCGCGCAGGTTCCGGTAGCGAAGCTGGAGAACGACAAATACGATGACACATCCCAGTGCGAGAACGCGCACCATCGAACGCCGATACCCCTGATAGACACCCCCGACGATCTCCTTCTGGTCGATATAGCGAGTGTCTTCGAGACCGGAGAGCGCCTGACGGATCGCGTCACTCGATGTCACGCCGCGCAGGTAGGTGACGACCGCCCAGCGCCCATCGAGTTCGACCAGAGAGTCGATCGCGCGCTCCAATGCCGTTCCGGCGAAATCCTCGGCGCGAAGCGGCGCAAGGGGCGGATCGGCGACGGCCGCGGAAAAGCCCTGGAAGGCACCCGATTGAAATCCGCCTTGCACGTAGATCCGATCGATCCGGTCGACCAGATCGGGCACCGACCGCAGGGCCTCGAGATTCCTGCGCTGCAATGCCTGAGACCAGAGGAAGGTGTGCAGCGAACTCATGCCCTCCAGATCGCCGGCGACGACTGCCTGGGTGAGCTGTTCGTGAATCTGATCGTTCAAAACCAGTGCGGCTTCAGCGTTCGGCGCGAGTCCGACCACGAAGCGCCCGCTGTCAAAGTCCGCGATGCGCCCGCGGACGCGCTCGCTTTCGGCAATCAGTGCCGGATCGCCCGCGATCAGCGTCGAGGGATCATCCTCCCAGCGAATTTGCGGTACGCCGACGGCGGCAATCACCGCGCAAGCCGCGAAGAGCGCGACCGCGATGCCCTCGCGCGCACTGAGCCAGCCCACCAGCCACGCGAAGCCGCCAGCCAGGGCGCGCTGAGCCGGGGTCGGTGCCGCACTCGGGCTCATGAACGCCGGAATCGAGAAGAGCGTGATCGCCAGTGCGACGGGAATTCCGACCGCGGCGAAGGTTCCCATCGCCTGGAGTCCGGGAAAGTCGCTCAGCGAGAGAGCGATGAAGGCCAGGGTCGTGGTAAGTGCACTGAGCAGCAGAGAGGAGCGAATCTGCGCGACCGTCTCGCGCGGCCGTGTGCCGGGCGGCGACAGGGCGTGATGATTCATCAAATGGATGGGATAGTCGATGGCCACGCCGATTAGCACGAAGCCGAACCCGAGCGTAATGCCGTGAACGGGATCTTCGCCAGACAAGGCCACGGCCATCGCCACCGCGAAACCACTCAGGGGTGTCAGGATCGCGATCGCGAGGTGGCGCAGGGAGTGAAAGACCAACAGGAAGAGAGCGCACACGACGCTGACCGAGACCATCGAGATGAAGTTGGTGTCGCCGCGGATGCTCCGCTCGGAGGCGACGGAGACCCGGTTGATTCCGCTCACCTCGAGCACCAGCTGGCCCCCCGCTTCGGCATTTAGACGGGCGAACTCAGAATCGAGGTAGCCCAGCAGCGGCGCCTGGCGTTCGGAGTCGAACGGCGACGATCGCAATCCCAACAAGACGATCGCGTGCTCTCCGCTCGCGCTCTCGAAGCTCCCGCCTCCGCTCGATAGCGCGGGATTCGCGTCGCGAATTCGATCGACGATGTTCTGAAAGAGGCCCAGGGGATCGTCGGGTGCGGTTCTCGAAAGGAGCATGGCATCCGGCTGCGCGAGCCTGCGCCGCAGATCGGCCGCGCGCCGTTCGAGCGCGGCGGGCTCCAACAGGGCCGGGATCTCGGTCGCGGGCTTCTCGGAGATCAGGTACACGCGGCGGTCGAAGTAGAGCTCGTAGATGCCGCGCAGCGCATCCTCGTCGAAACCGGATTCGACCCAGGCGACCTCGGGGTGGGAGCGCAGGCTCTCCGCCAGGGCGGTTGCAGCCCCGCTGCGCTTCTCGCCGCCCCCGATCGAAATCGCCATGCGCCGGGCCAGCGGCGAATCCACCAGCTCGAGCGAGAGATCGCCGAGCTCGCCCGCAGCGGGGATGAAGGACTTGATCGAATTCGTGAACTCCAGCCGCGAGACACCGTAAAGACCGACCCCCGCCAGCAAGGCGACGGTGATCCAGCGCACGCGCAGGTCGTTCATGGTGTGGTGTCGGGCGGATCGACGGAGAAGATTCTGTCGAGATCTCGCGGCTCCCAGGAGAAGCCGATCTCGATCTCGCTGAACTTCATGATCGTCCGATCTCCGTTCGGTTCACGAGTTTCCATCGCAGCCAGATCCCTGCCCTTTCCGACAAATTGAACTCGTTCGATGACGCTGCGCAAGGCGCGGGCGCGCGGCTCGAGATCGAGAGTCCAGCGCTCTGCAGCGGAATCGAACGAGATTGAATATCGCTCCCGCAGCAATTTCAGATCTCCGCGGAACACGACCATCAGGTTGCCAACGAGGGCTTGGGCAATTTCGTTCGTGCTGAAGTCGAACACCCGCTGACCGGTCTCGTCTCTGAGTGAAACGCGTCCCGCTTCGATCACGATGCTAGAGCGGCCCGGCGAGGTGGTGTGACGGGCGAGCCGATCGGGCGGCGCGAAGTAGAGCATCCCCGTCGTTTCGATTGGATCGGTCAGGATCGAGAGGTAACGGGATTCCTGGAAACGAGCGCGCACGCCGCCGCTTTCCGCGAAGCCCTGCATCAGCGCTTCCAGTTCGGTGGGCGCGGACCCACCCGTGTCCGATGCGAGCGAGTCTCCGCCGGAAAGCACCCAAACGATCGGGAGTAGTATGGCCAGGACGCTGCGCGCTCGGCGCATGAATCAGGTTTCCGCCGTAGTTCCGTCACTCGGCGCCGAACACGGAAGGCATCCGTCGCGGTGGAGTCGCAGCACCTGTGCGATGTCGATGTCCTGACGCCGGTCGTCATCCAGCACCGGAACCCGCTCTCGCACAGCGTCTCGCATTGCGACGCTGCTTGCAGAGCACGCGGCCGCACCGCGTAGATCTACCGCCTGCGACGTCGCCAACAACCCGATGGCGGCCACCGACTCCGTCAACTCGAGAATCCTCAGGCAATCGCGCGCCGCAATCGTCCCCATGCTCACCTTGTCCTGGTTGTGCGACTCGGTGCTGCGACTGAACGCCGCCGCGGGAAGCGTGAGCTTCAGGGCCTCGGCGGTCAATGCCGAGGCGCTGATCTGCATCGCCTTGAAACCGTGATGCACCAACGTCTCGGGTCCGCTGCCCTTCACCAGATTCTCGGGAAGGCCTCCGTTGGTCTCCGGAGAACACAGGAGTGCGAGTTGGCGGTCGAGAAGATCGGCCACACTCGCAATCGCGGCCTTGAGCGAATCCATTGCGGCGCAGACGTGCGCACCGTGATAGTTTCTGCCGTGAAGTACGCTCTTACTCTCGAAGTCGATGAGCGGATTGTCGTCGACACTGTTCAGTTCGACCTCCAACGTCTCGCGTGTGGTCGCCAGCGTGTCGAGCAGCACACCGATCACGTGCGGGGCGCAGCGCACCGAGTAGCGGTCCTGTAGACGTGCGGGTGTTCGCGCGGGTGTCGATCGCAGGTGCTCTCGAATCCACGCGGCGGCCTGGACAGAACCCGGATGCGGCTTGAGGGCGAAGATCCGTGCCGAAAAATGCTCGGGGTTGCCCTGGATCGCTTCGCTCACCATGGCGGTCACGGCCGCGGCCAACCGCGCGAGGGTCTGTGCGCGCTCGAAGGCGAGGCATGCCAGCCCCGTCATTGCGCTGGTGCCGTTCATGATTGCGAGTGTGTCGCGTGCACTCAGCTTCAGGGGGTCGACCCGAATTTTCCGCAATGCGTCGGCTGCCGGCATCACCTCACCCTGGAAGCTCACTTCGCGCTCGCCGGCGAGCGCTGCGGCGAGATAGGAAAGGGGCGTCAGATCGCCGCTGGCGCCCACCGAACCTTCGGCCGGGATCTGCGGCAGGACCCGCTCGTTGAGCAGCAGACACATGCGCTCGAGAAGCTCCGGCCCGACACCGGAATGTCCTTTCGCGAGCCCTGGCAGCCGCGCGGCCACGACCGCCGCCGCCTCGTCGTCGTCGAGAATCCGGCCGGTCCCAACGCCGTGGAGCCGGAAGAGATTGGTGCCGAGTTCGCTCGCGAGCTCCGGGGGGATCGCGTTTCCGACGGACGAACCGACACCGGTCGAGATTCCGTAGATCGGCTCCACGCCCGCCTCGAACAACTCCTGAAGCAGCTGCTGCCCCTCTTTCAGCTTTGCCCGATATCCGAGATCGTCGTCGAGGGCCGCCTCGGCGTCGCCGCGCGCCAGGGCGACGACATCTTCGATCCGGATCGTCTTCCGGCCGAAGACGACAGTCGCGAGCTTACGGCTCTCCCTGAGAGAATGTCGATTCGGGTCCATGGCTTCCATTCGTTGTTGCGTTGTCGCTGGGCCCACCAACCTGGGGGCTTCGGGCTCGCAAAGCCGAGACCCGGCGCTGGTCTCGTCATCCGTTGGCACCCAGACACGGCCGATTGAAAATCGAATCCGCCGACCCAGCATTCGATCCGGTCGACAAACAGCCGTATTATACTGAAATGCAACGGATTTCACGGCTCGTTGAGGCGCCTGCGGAGGATTCGTTGCCCACCAGAACCGACCGATTCAAACGGCTCACTTCGCGCGGTTGGCGGATCGTCGCCACCGGCTTTGCATTCGTCGAAGCGGGGATCCTGTCGCTGCTGCTGGCCGCTGCCGCTTCCGGGTTACGCGTGCTCCCGGGAGATCGGGAACGGTCCGAGCTGCGCGCGCAACGCGGAATTCACTGGTTGACCCGGTTCTACCTGGGCGGGCTGAGCCTCCTGGGCGCTTTTCGGGTCCGTTGCAGCGACCGCGAGAAGCTCCAGCGCCCGGGAATCCTCGTCGTCGCGAACCACCCGACGCTGCTCGACGCCTGGGCGCTGATGTCGCAGATGCCCCAGGTCGACTGCATTGTGAAGGAGCGTTACTACAAGAATTTCTTCCTCGGCGGAGCCGCGCGCGGGGCCGGTTTCATCCCGAATCGCGAAGGTCCGGATCTCGTCGACGAATGCGTCGACCGTCTGCGGCGGGGCCGTACGCTGATCGTCTTTCCGGAGGGAACCCGCTCACCAGAAGGCCAGATCGGTCCGTTCGCACGCGGTGCCGCCCACATCGCGCTGCGCTCGGGATGCGACCCCATTCCTGTGACGCTCCGCTGCAACCCGGCTACGCTCTACCATGGTCAAGCCTGGTGGGACGTGCCCTACAGCACACCGATCCTGACTCTGACCGTCGGCGACCCCATCCCAATCAAGGACGTCGTCAATACGGAGATGAGTCGAGGTCGAGCTGCGCGCGAACTCACGACCTATTTCCACGAATATTTCGAGAGGGAATCAGCACGTGGCTGATCAGGAATCGCTCCACGCAGAACTGAAGAAGCTCATCGTCGAAACCCTGGCTCTGGAAGACACCGCGCCCGACGAGATCGAAAACGACGCCCCGCTCTTCGGAGAAGGACTCGGTCTGGACTCGATCGACGCGCTAGAGATCGCCATGGTTCTCGAAGAGCGCTACGGCGTAACCCTAGACGACGACCCCGAAGCGAATCAGCGGGTCTTCGAATCTGTCCGGAGCCTGGCCGCGTTCGTGGCCGAGAGCCGGGTGAGGTGAGCCCGCTCTGCCACCTCCTCCAGCAAGACCGCAACCCGTCCAGCGAAGTTGCCAGCTATTGGGATCACGCTGCGGGGGCAGACCAGACGGTCCCTTGGCACGCGTTCCGGCGAGATGTCGCTGGCTTGCGCGATCGGATCGCGTCGGGGCCAGACGGCGCATGGGTGCTCCTCACCGAGGACGCCTATGCGTTTGCAGTTGGACTCTTTGCACTTTGGCATGCGGGGTGCAGCGCAATCTCGCCTCCGAACCGGCAGCCGAGTTCGCTGCGCGCCCTCCACACCCGCTCGGCGGGTGTTCTCTCGGATCGGAGCGACTGGTTTCCGGAGACTTCCGTGCTCCATCCAATCGAGGGCGTCGAGCCCGGAGATCCCGGCAACCTGGCGCCACTTCGCCCCGACGCGCTCGCGATGGAACTCTTCACATCCGGAACGACCGGCGGCGAGAAACCGGTCACCAAGCGAATTCAACACCTGGAAGACGAGGTCCGTGAGCTGCACGCCACATGGAAGACACTGATTGGCGAGGCGACCTTCTTTTCCGCAGCTTCGCACCAACACGTGTACGGGCTCCTCTTCGGCGTGCTATGGCCACTCTACGCGGGAAACACGATCCAGAGACACCACTACCTCCATCCCAGTGAACTGGTTCCGCGCATGCGAGAGGCCGGTGACTGCGTACTCGTCAACGTTCCGACCCACCTCAAGCGACTCGTACGACACGCACACGCACCCACCCTTCGAGGCGTGTGCCGCGTGGTCTTTTCGTCAGGTGGACCGCTCGCAACGGGTGTCGCACACGACATTGCGGGCGCGCTGGGCGTACCCCCAATCGAAGTGCTGGGATCCACGGAAACCGGCGGCATTGCGTGGCGTAGCCAGCAGCCGAAGGAGACCGAGTGCGGCTGGACGCCCTTCACCGCAGTGCGCGTCACGTGCGATGGTGACGACAAGCGCCTGCGGGTTCGCTCGCCCTTTGTCAGTGTAGACTCGGGCGAAAAGGGTTTCGCGACCGGCGATCGCATCTCGATCCATCCCGACGGAAGCTTCGCCCTGGAGGGGCGCTCGGATCACATCGCCAAGATTGGAGAGAAGCGTCTCGACCTCACTCGCATGGCTTCGGAACTGCGCGCGAGGCCCTCAGTCGAGGAGGTCGCGCTCGCGACGATCGATCGCGATGCGGAGTTGCGCGTGGCAGCAACCATCGTTCCGGCCGAAGAAGGTTGGGAGTTGATCCAGCGGGAAGGAGAGCGAGCGTTCGTTCGCGTTCTCCGCGCCTGTCTCACGGATGCGTGGGACCCCGTTCTCCACCCACGCTACTGGCGCGTCGTGTCGGAGCTTCCCGCAAACAGCCGGGGCAAGGTTACGCTCGACGCGTTGCGCGGCCTCTTTCGGCCACTCGAAGCTGAAGACGCCGGGGCAGACCGGCCCATCATGCTCGATCAGTTTCGCGGCGAGGACTATCTGGAGCGATCGTGCCAGGTTCCCGAAGACCTCGGCTGCTTCTCCGGACATTTTCCGGGCCACCCCGTGGTACCCGGCGCTTTACAGCTCGACTGGGCGCTGGAAGTCGCAGCCGAACTATTGGACGCACCGCCGCGCGTCGCAGAACTCGAGTCGCTGAAATTCCCCGCACCGTTGGGCCCCGGCCAGATCTTCCGGATCCGCGTGCGCAACGTCGCCGACAACCAGATCGACTTCACGATCTCCGGTGAAGACGCAGATCATGCAAGGGGACGCGTGCGCCTGGCCCGCGGTCCGCGATCGGGGCTGCAACCGTGAAGGCGTGTCTCGTCATTCCGATCTACAACCACGGCGAAACCATTGGAGCCGTCGTGGAATCCCTGGCGTCGATGAACCTGCCGTGCATCATCGTCGACGACGGTTGTGGTCAGTCCACCCGCGCAGTGCTCGACCGCCTCGAAGCACAATACGCGTGGCTCGAAGTCGTTCACCATCGGGAGAATCGAGGTCGCGGTGCGGCTCTGAAAACCGCGTATCGGATCGCCGGGCAGCGCGGTATGACACACGTCGTTCAGCTCGATGCCGACGGCCAGCACACCGCGGCCGACGTCCCGAACTTCATCGAAGCGGCGCGCGCCCAGCCCGACGCGCTCGTACTCGGCGTGCCAATCTTCGACGATTCGATCCCGTGGCACCGGGAACACGGCCGGAAGCTCTCGAAGGCCATCGTCTGGGCGGAAACGGGATCTACCGCCGTACGCGATCCGCTCTGCGGATTTCGCTGTGTTCCGTTGAGTCCGACGCTCTCGCTGCTCGACCGGGCTCGCTGGGGCGACCGAATGAACTTCGATCCCGAACTCATCATCCGGCTGGTTCGAGCCGGTATTCCGGTCGTCAATGTGCCAACCGCCGTTTTCTATCCGGAAGGCGGCGTTTCCCACTTCCAGATGGTGAAAGACAACTTGCGGATTGCGGGATCCTACGTCCGGCTCGCGTTCGAAGCGCCGTGGCGAACCACATCCATTGCGATCGATGGAAAACCCGACTCGTGAGCCTCGAACCCGAGGCTCCCGCAAAGCCCGAATGGGCTTCGGCTTCCGAACGGGGCTCGCGTTTCGTCTTGCGAGTATTGGTGTGGATGATCCGGCGTCTGGGCGGTGCCCCGCTCCGCCCACTGCTGGGCCCGATTGCGATCTACTACACCGTCTTCGCGCCCAGCGCGCGGCGAGCCTCCCAGGATTTTCTCGCCAGAATCGACCGAGCGCGTGGTGGCGCGGCCCGTAAGCCCGGGCTAATTCAGGCGTATCGTCACTTCTACAGCTTCGCCGAGGGAATCCTCGACCGCCTCTCACTCTGGTCCGGCGCCTACGACAAGTTCGAAGTGGTCCTGCACGGTCGCGAAAATATGGCAAAGCTCATCGAGAGCGGGCGTGGCGCATTCATGATCGGCGCTCATCTCGGAAGCTTCGACATGCTCCGACTGGTTGCGCGCGAAAACAATATTCCCGTCAACGTCCTCATGTTGGCGAGCAACGCCGAGCGGATCAACGAGGCATTCGAAGCACTCGATCCGGAATGCAACGTTCGCGTGATCGACATTGGCACGACATCGGCGAGCACGGCCCTGGAGATCCGGCGTTGCGTAGATCGGGGCGAATTCGTCGCCGTCCTCGCGGATCGAACACTTCCGCAAGCGCGACACCGGATTGCCCACGCGAGCTTTCTGGGCGAACCGGCGCCGTTCCCGTTGGGGCCCTTCGTGCTGCCGATCGTGGCGCGGCTACCGGTGGTGCTGACCATCGCGCTCAAGACCGGCCCGAATCGCTACGAGGTCTTCATGGAAGAGATCGCGGGCGGAGAACCGGTACCTGCGGCCGAGCGGGCGAAGGTGATCCAGGAGCGGGTCGAAAGTTTTGCCGCCAGGCTCGAACACTTCTGCATCCGCGAACCTCTTCAGTGGTTCAACTTCTACGACTTCTGGGCGGAGATCGAAAATGAGAACAGCTGAACTGCCGCCGATCGAGGGCCTGATCCCCCACCGTGGCGAGAGCCTGCTACTCGACTGCGTGCTCGAACACGACGACGAGAGCACCTCGACGCGCGTAGTGGTCGGAACCCCCAAATGCCTCGAGAAAGCCGACGGCACGACCGCACCGTGGGCGGCCCTCGAATACATGTCTCAGTGCATGGCCGTTCACGAGAGCCTGCTGGCGACAGACGATGGCGGATCCCGGATCCCGGGTTATCTCACCGCCGCCGTCGGCCTGCGTCTGCATCGATCGCGCTTCGAAGCCGGCGAGCGCCTTCGGGTGACGACCCGCCGCACGCGCGGCCGGCTGGGGCTCGGCGTATTTTCGCATTTATGCACGATCCACCTGGAATGCGAAGCCGGCGAAGAAAGCCTGCTCGCCGAGGGAAGGTTGACCATCTCGGTTCCCAAGCCGACGCGAAACGTCGACCCGGTCGCCTCGTGAGACCCGCCGGAGTGGCAGGCGGGGACGTTGTTGAATTGTTGAATAATCAACTACGTTGCTGTCAGCCGGTGCAGTTGCGGGAGATTATTCAACAATTCAACAACGTCCCCGCTATACTGCATCCGCGATCTCTCGACCCGCGATGCGATCGAACCCCTGGCTCAGCGGTAACGCTGTGAGCGGGTGGCTCCACCAACCAACGAGGGCCGGAGCGCGCTGGCTTTCGCTTCTCGCACTCGCTGCAGTGTATTTCACAGCGAGAGGGTGCCAGGCAGCGACTGATCTAACTCCAAAACCCGACGCAGAAACGAGCACCCTCAAGGGTCGCGTCGTCGGCATCGCCGACGGAGACACGCTGACGCTGCTCGT
>JAFDAW010000077.1 GCA_019313605.1 Deltaproteobacteria bacterium | reverse complement strand
CAGAAGTACCTGCCGAGCTTCCGGACTTCGCCCTACGATCAGATCCCGACCTACGTCAAGGCCTGTTGGGAGGCGATCGCCGACACCTCCAAGTGGTCGGTGAAAAACGGCCTGGGCGACCTGCTCCGCAAGATCTCGCCCGATCTGATCATCAACGACAACGTGGCCCTGTATCCCGACACCGAACGGGCCGGCTGCCCGTGGGTGCGGATGATCTCGTGCAGCGAGAACGAAATCCCGGATCCGGACATCCCGCCGCATTTCTCGGGCTGTGGCGAAAATGACCGCGAAGGCTTCGACCGTTTCCGAAAGCGCTTTCGAGAAGAGGTCGAACCCATCCACCGTGACTTCATGGATTTCATCGAGTCCTGCGGGCACGAGCGACTGCCCTTTCCAGAATTCGTACTCCCCTCACCCCACTTGAATCTGCTGCTGTATCCGAAGCCGCTGCAATTCAAACGCAGCAAGCCTCTCGATCCGGAGAAATTCGTCTATCTCGACGGGTGTGTGCGGACCGAAGTCGAGCCCTACGAGGTCCCGCGGTTCGCGAAGAACGACGACGGGCCACTGATCTATTTCAGCTTCGGGAGCCTCGGGGTTGCCGACGTGGATCTCGTCAAGCGTATCGTCGGCGTACTCAGCGAGACGCGCTACCGGGTGCTCGTCAATGTCGGAAGCTACCTGGAACAATTCGACGAGCCGGCCGGCAACATCCACCTCGCCGCGTGGTACCCCCAGGCCGCGGTCTTGCCACACTGTGATGTGATCATCCAACACGGCGGGAACAACACCCTCAACGAGTCGCTCTACTTCGGTAAGCCGCCGCTCGTGATGCCCTTCGTCTGGGATGGGCATGACAACGCACAGCGGATGAACGACACCGGGCACGGCATCGGCATGCACCGCTACGAGTGGACCGATGACGAACTGCTCGGAAACATCGATCGGCTGCTGACCGATCCCGCGATCCATGCCAAGCTGAAGGAGACGAGTGCCTACATGCAGGCACACGATGGCCGCCGCGAAGCCGCAAAGCGCGTCGATGCGCTTATCAAATCGCGAGGCTGACGCCGACCGGATTCAAAAGCGGGCTCGAACACCCGCCCGAGGGCGGATTCCGGGAGCGCGAAAACCGACAACCTCTTCGTAATTCGAATCGAAGAGGTTGTCGATCTCGACGTAGAGGCTGACGTGCTTGCGCACGCGCCACGCAGCCGAAAGATCGACGCGGCCCCACGGATCGAGCGTCACATTGCCCGTGGCCGCCGACGCATCCTTCACGGATCCGACGATCAGTGCGGATGCGCGAACCGTCAAGCTCTCGACCGGAGTCCAGGCCAGCGTCAGCGCCCCCTGCCAGCGCGGCCGATTCAACAGGTCGTCCCCCGTGTTGCGGATGTCCGTATCCGTGAACGTCAGGTTTCCATTGAAATCGAGAGAGTCGAGCAGCTTCGCATTCAGTTCGAACTCGAACCCTCGAGACACGACCTTGGAGCGATTTTGGAGCGGTGGCTCCAATGCCGGTACGAAATCGATCAGCTTCCTCACCTCGATTTCGAAATACGCGATGCGCCCGTCGATCCGGTCCTTCCAGAAGCTGCGACTCAACGCCAGATCCCAACCCTTGCTGCGCTCGGCGACGAGATTTGGATTGCCCACCACGGGGGTGGCGAGCGAAAAGAAGGCCGGCAACTTGAATCCCTCACCCCAGCTTCCCTTCACGACGAGATCGACGACCGGAATAGGGTATTCGGCGCTCACGCGCGGTGTCACTTCCGAGGAAGACTCGTCCGAAAAATCGGCTCGCACACCGCCGTAGAGAATCAGGCCGAAATCGCTTCGCCAATTCAGTTCTGCAAACGGGCCGCCCACCACGCGATGGAACTCGAAACTCGTCGCAGTTTCGAAAGGCGTTCCGGCGTAGAGCGGCGGGCCGATGCTGGAACCGTCTTCCCAGTAGACGTCTCCACCGGCGGTGAGTGAGAGACCTTCCAGCGGCTTGACGGTGTTGCGGAGCGAAATCGCGTAATGGTCGAGCTCGTTGCGGCTCGACGCCGACGGGTAGCCTATTGGCGCTCCATCCCCAGGCGCGATGCCTGGATTATCGATATCTTCCCGTCGGTGTCGGTAGTCGAAGCCGAGCGCGTAGTTGATCCAGCGGCCGGTTTTCTGCGCGGCTTCCACGCGCATATCGAACTCCCGAATGTCACGCTCTTCCAGCGTGCGAATCACCGCAAACTCGTCACCACCGCTGTAGTCGGGAAAGGATTCGCTTTCGGAATCCGCGAAGCGAAACGTGCCTCGCAGCGAAGCGCCGGCTGGAAGTTCCAGGCCGACATCCGCCTTGATGTTGCCTCCGCGGTATTCCTGATCATCCGGCGGATTCCCCTCGTCGACCCAGGCACCGGCCAGCGATAGATCGGCAATCCCCACGCGTCCCCGCGCCTCTCCCGCAACGCGATACACCCCCCAGCGCCCGCCACTTCCGTCGAAGAGGAATTCCTGCGCGTCGCGCCCGGTCCGCGTGATGATGTTGATCACGCCCGCGATCGCGTCGGAACCGTGCACCGCCGAGATCGGCCCCCGGCTGATCTCGATCCGCTCGATACCCGCCGGATCGAGGGTCGACAGATCGAACGATCCCCCTCGATTGTTTGTCGGGTCGTTCATCCGCACACCGTCGATCAAGACCAGGGTGTGGTTGGGATCGAGGCCGCGCATGTAGATCGAGGCCCGACCGCCACGAGAACCCGGCTGCCCAACGTGAAGGCCCGGCACGCGGCGAAGGATGTCCACCACGCTGGTGTAATGACCGCGCTCGATCTCCTCACGCGCAATCACACTAAATGTCCCAGGCGCGGATTCTGACGGCAGGGGTTCGCGTGAGGCCGTCACCACAACGGGTCCGAGCTGGTGCGCCGCCGGCTCTTCTTCCGAAACCTCCGCACTTCCCGCGAACGCAAGGCCGAGAAACAAGGCGATGAGTAGCAGGGCAAGCGCGCGCACGAATCCGTTGACTCCGATCGCCACAGCGCACCCTACACTCATTCGAATCATCAATCTCAACTCGAAGCAACCGTCAGCATGGGATCGAAGTGATCTTGGCATCAGCGAGCAGCGCGGTTGAACCAGACCTCGAGTGCTGCCCCGCCTTCGTGCTCCTCGATCTCCCAGGCGTTATTGACGGGAGCGACGATGTCGGGTCGCCCGTCGCGATCGAAGTCCAACACGGTAACGCCGGTGTGCCGCGGATGATTGATTTCGACCGACCATGCAAGCCAATCATCGTCCGTGCGTTCGAACCAGATGATCGAGTCCACGCGCATGTGGCCCTTCGGAATGGGTTGGGTGAGCTGGGGAAGGAAGCCGGCCGTCACGACGTCGAGGTCGCCGTCGCCGTCGAAATCCGCGGCCTCGGCGCGATGCGCGCCGTAGAGAGCGCCGATCCGGTGCGGCTCGAAATGCCCGCCAATGTTTTCGAGCCACATCACGCCCTGGTAGGGCTTGAACGCGAAACCGTCGTCGAGCGTGTCCCCGTGAGCGAGCAGGAAATCGAGGTCAGAGTCGCCATCCAGGTCGACCACCTCGAGATTGCTCATCCCCCAATTCGGATGGGGTGCGCGGTACAGGACCTGTTCCTCGTAAACCATCCCCTTGGCAGCACCGCCCTTCGCCTTCTCGGCGTTCTCCCTCGCTTTGGGATAGAACGCCGAGATGTACTCGTGGTGCTGCGCGAACGCGACTGCGAAACCGGGGCCCGCATCGGGCTCCCGCGCGGGGAGCGGGATCACGGATACCGCCCCGGCGCGTGCGACGAGCGTCTCGCTGCGAAATTTCAACGGACCGCCCGCTTTGGTTTCGTTGTACAACAGATAGATGCCCCCGGTCAGGCGCCAGCCGAAAGAACCCACGACGACATCGAGGTCTCCGTCGAGGTCGAGATCCATCGGGCGCGCGTCGGCCAACCGGCCCACACCGTCGAAGATCGGCTGGAAATCAAAACTCCCATCGGGCAACTGCAGCGCAGCGAGCACGCGACCCTTGAGTTCGTCGCTCAATCCCATGAAACCGAGATCGCTCACGAGCAGATCCGTGAGTCCATCGCCGTTGAGGTCACCCGGGATGGAGCGCACCGGGTGACCCGTGCCTCCAATCAGCTGCGGCCCCTCCGAGGCGGAGATCAGATAGACGTTGCCGTTGCCCATATCGACGGCGGAAAGGACGAAATCTCGATCGCCGAACAGGCCGGCTTCGAGGCGCGTGAGCGTAGCAATCGCCGGAATGCCTTCGGGGCCCACCGGGATGGTGCGCTTGCGAAATCGAATGGGAGGGGGGCCGCTTTCGGTAATCGAGCGCGGCAACGAGAAGACCTCAGGTGACTTCGTGTTGTACCACTCGACGACTTCTCTGAGTGAGAACCCGATCGGTGAACCGCCGAGTTCGACGGGCAATGTCGTCACGATTCCGTGCATGGTGACGAGCTGAGCTTCCCACAGCTCGCGCGGCAGAATCTCGGGCTCGGGAAACTGGTGGCAGCGCGAACAGGCGATGCGCACACGGAGGTCGACGTCGCTCTCGGGCAGGGAGAAATTGGTGCCCGTTTCGCCGTAATACCCCGTGTGGCGAATCTCGACGAAGTCACCGATGCCACCGGGGCTGCTGGCGGCAAAACCGACTCCCACCCAATCTCCAAAGGCGGGCGTCGTCGCGGAGCCATCTCCGTTCGTGTCTCCGTGCGCGGTGTCATCTTTGTAGGAGGTCAGAACAATGGGTTGTTCGGCCGTGCCGTTTGCGACGAGTGTCCCGAGCACGATCAACTCACGGAGGACCGAATCCGCCTTCACCACGACACCCGGTAACAGCGTCAGCGTCACACCCTCGGAAACCGTGACATCGTCGGTCATCACATAGGGATTGCCGGCCGGGCCCCAGGTCGCATCGGAGATAATGGCACCGGAGACAGGGGTGACGTCCCGACAGCCTGCCAATCCGAACGCCACCGCGATTACAAAGCCCCCGACGAGCGCTCGACAATTCCAAAACCGGGTCGCCGGAATCACGGGCAAATCCTCGAGGCGCGAGCTGGGCACGCCACTATGCTAGCGCGACGCGCTATTCGGAAGCCGCCGGGGCATTCCCGGCTGCGCCTCGCCGTGCGCGAAGCCCCTCGATCGAAGCCAACGTTTCCTCAGCCTCGGGTGCTCGCAACCACTCGGCTCGATGCGCATATTCGAGACCCGCCTCGAACTTCCCCTGATCGGCGAGAATGCGCGCGAGTTCGATCGCCGCACCCGAATCCCGAGGGTGATCTTGAAGTAAAGCCTCGAAACGCGCCTGCGCGGCTGCGGTCCTACCCGCGCCGAGTTCGAGTTTCGCAGCGGCGAGAACAGCAGTCGAATCTTCGGAGTCGAGCTTGGCGGCCCGGTCGTAGAAAGCCAGCGCCGCATCAACCTCACCCGCTTCGGCCGAGAGCGCCGCCAGACCGACGAGCGCCTCAGCGTGCTCTGGATCCAGTTCGAGGGCGCGATCGAACGCCTCGCGGGCCTTCTCGGGCGATTCGCCCTTAGCACTCAGCATCTGGCCATTGAGTTCGTTGAACACCGCTGCCTCGGGATGCGCGCCGAGCGCGCTGCCGATTCGCTTTTCCGCCTTCTCGTGCTCCTCCAGCTTGGCGAGGTAGGTGAGCAAGACGCGCAGTGCCGGTGCATTGATGGGATCCGTGAGATCCAAATCCGAATCTTCGACGGTCTTCACGGCCGTTGTGGCCCCATCCGGGCTGCTCTCGGCGAGCAGCGTCGCGTGTTCGGCCACCGCCATCCCAGCGTGCTCGGGTTTTTCAGAGAGTCGCGTGAGACCTTCGGAGGCGATCCCGAAGCGGCGCGCTTTGTGAGCTACGCGAATCCCCATGAGTATGCCGTCGACATCGCCCGGATGGGCCTGCATATAGCGTTGGACCGCATCGAGCGCGTCCATGAAATGGCCTTGTAGATAGTAGAGCTCGGCCAGTTGCAGCCCGGCCTCCGTGCGGGCGGGGTTCGCCCGGATCGACTCGCGGTATTCGGAAATGGCGCGGTCGAAGTCTCCCATGTGCTCGGCGGCCTGGCCCGCGAGAAAACGCGCCGCTGGATTGTTCGGCCAGAGCAGGATGCCGGACTCGAAGGAGACGAGCGCGCCAGCGGGGTCGCCCTGAGCGAGGAGAATTCGCCCGAGGATCAGGTCACGGAGTGCGGATTGCTCGAATCCCTCCACCAGGCCGCGCGCTTTATCGAACTGCTCAGCCTGAACCAGCGTGTCCGCATACGCGAACAGGAGAGTCTCCGGAGGGTTGGGACTTATCGCGAGCGCGTGATCAAAGGCCTCGAGAGCCTCGTCGAATTCGTCTCGTCCCACATAGAAATCGGCGAGCGTAAACCAGGCGGTCGTGGAGGGGCGCTCCTCGGCCTCCAAACGCAGCAATCGCTCCTGTTCTTCGGCATCGCCCGCCCTCTTCATTCGCTGGGCGAGCGCCATGCGAAAGACGCTATTCCCGGTTAGCTCGTACGCCTCCTCGAGGATCTCGATTGCGCGATCCGGCTGGTCGATCAGCTCATAAAATCTCGCGGTCTCTTGCACGACCATCGGATGCCCGGGGAACTGCTCGAGGCACTCGCCGTATTGGGCCTCGGCGGCCTCACTCTCTCCCTTCTCGTGGGCAAACATGCCGCGCGCGACACACAGCATCGCGCGAAACGTCGGGTCGACTTCCTCGTCCGTATTGTCGAGTCGTTCGCGCGCCTCCTCGATCGCAATCTCCGCCTCTTCAATCTGTTCCGTTACGATCAATGCCGTCACGCGGGGAACCAGAACGGGGATGTTGGTGGGATCGAGCTCGAGTACCCGCTCGATGTCGGCGAGCGCTTCGTCGTTGGCGCCGGTCGACTGGTAGGCCTGGATGCGAAGAACCATCGCGGGAATGTTCTCGGGCTCGAGTTCGAGCACTTCGTTGATGACCGGGATGGCATCCGGAGCGGTTCGACTCTCCACCATCGACCGGGCCAGCAGCATGCGCGCTTCGATTGCGTACTTGGGTGATTTAGTGGCCGCGCGGAGCGGCCAGACCGCGAGCCCTCCATTTCCGGAGAGCAGCAGCGCCGTGCCGAGCAAAAATTGGGTCTCCGCGCGTGAGGGATCCTGATCGACAAGGATCCGCAGCTGATCGACCGTCGCCGCGTAGCGCCCCTCGTCGTGGAGCTTGCGAATCTCGATCAGGGGGTCTTCAGCTTGACCACACGCCAGCCCGAGCAGCAGGGCGAGCAGAGCGACGCTGATCGCGAGATAGTTTCGGCTTAAGATACGCAAGACGAACTCCTTTGATTGCTAACACGCCACCAAACAAAATGGCGTTGGCAGACCGACAATACTGGAAAGCGCGGTTTGGCTCATGTCCCCGAACCTTTGTCTTCCGACAGGCGATCCGCGCGAGCGTCGAATCCGCCATGCGTTATTCCGATCTCGGCTTCGGCCCGAATCTGCCGGCTCTCGCAATCCACTCCGCGGCAACGATTCCAGATCTCGTCGAGGCGATCGCGGCTGAAGGGTACGACGGGATGATAGTGTCGCCGAAATCGCCCCGTCAGGTTTTCGGCCTCAGCGGCAGAGTAGGTTCTCTTCAAGCCGGATTCCGCCCCGCCAAACAGGGGCTTCAAGCCCGCGAGGCTGTTGGGGGTGAGGTATCGGCTGGCCTCGTCTCCCTTCTTTCTCGAGGCGGAGAGGGCCCCCTTCAGGGTCGGCGATTGCGGGTAGAAGAGCGACCAGAGCGCGAAGAACGTCCCACAGTGCTCGTTCCGGTGGAAGCGGCAGCTCTCGAATGCGGCTGCCTCGACGAGAGCCTCGGGAAGCGGCACTTTGCCCCTCGCATGTCGACGGAGCAGCGAGTTTTTCTTCGCCACCCGCTCTTGCGCCCGACTTTGATGGGGAGCCAGTGTCCCCATGCGGCCCCGGAAGAACGCGCGCGCCGCGCGGTAGCTCAACAGCGGGTGGCGCAAGGTGTGGATATCGCCTGACCGCTCCACCGCTTGCACCGTTCCGAGCGGCAGCAGTTCATGAGCGGCGAGCTGGGCAAAACTTTCGATCCCGACACGCTCGAATCCCGCCGTGAAGTCGCTGCGCGCGAAGCGCTCCTCGAGAGCTTCGATGTCGAGCGCCCGATCCACCTGGTTGAATCCGAGCAGGAGCATGTCGGAAGCCAGGGTGTACCAGACCGAAATGTTGGGAAAGACTGACGTGTAGGTGCGCAACACGAGCTCCACGACCTCGGGGTCGGATTCGTAGACGTGAAACCACTGCGCGTAAACACCGCCCGGAGCGAGACGCTCCCGCGCGGCCTCGAGAAACTCACGGCTATAGAGCATCTCGACACCCACCACCCACGGGTTACTCGGCTCCGAGATGATGACGTCATACACCTCTCGGCTCTGGAGCAGTGTCCGGTAGGCATCACCGCGGCGAATCGAAACCTTGGGGTTCCTCGATGCCCTGAGGTTTCCCTCGTCGAAGAGCGGCGCCGCTTCGATCACACCGTGTGAAATTTCGGCCACGCTCACAGTCCGCGTATCGTCGAGGGCCGCGAGTTCCCCGGTCGTTACGCCAGTCCCGAAGCCGATCACGAAGCAGCTCTCGTGCTTCTCTGCCATGAGTGCCGGAATCAGTGCGGTCATCGCCATCGTCGGGTAGTCGCTCGAGAGCGCGCCGTCTGATTTGCCGTTGACCAGGATGCTGCGATTCTCCGACGATCCGCCTGGGTCGACCACGGTTACCGTGCTCGTCGGTCCATCGTCGTAGGTGATCACGGTTCCAATGTCTCGTTCGGCAAACATTGCATCAGGCCCGAGGAAACTGAGCGGCCCCTCACTGCGCGCGCGGAAGAGTCCCGCAGAAAGCCTGTCGGGGGACCACGCGGGCAAGAGTGCGATCGCCCCGAGTGTGGGAATCAAGATGACCGGGACGACGAATCGCGGTATCGGACGCAGCACGAGAGCGGTCAGGATCGAAGCGCCCACTGCGAGCGCCACCATCGCGATCCGATAGATGTGGTGAAGATCGAGCCAGAAGAGCAGCAGGTAGCCGCCTAACAGCGCCCCGAGGAGGGAACCGAAGGTATTCCACGCGTAGAGCCGACCTGCAACGGCCCCCAATTCTCGCACTTCGCGCTGCAGCCCGTGAAAGAGCAGTGGCAGCAGCGCCCCCGAAAGCCCGATCGGGACGAACAGAACGAGAAATACCGCCTGGAAGTTGAGCACATGATACGCGTGGAAAGCCTGGTCGATCGGGTAGAAGAGCACGCGAATTACGTGAGCCCAGTAGGCTGCATCTTCCATCACCAGGTAGAGGGGAAAGAGCAGAAGGACCAGCAGCCATTGAGAGCCCACGACCAGGCCGCGGGGAATGTTTCCGATCGCCGACACGGCGAGGCTTCCGAGCGCAATACACGCGACGAAGACCGCCACGATCGACGCGAACGTAAACTGGGAGGAGCCGAACGCGAGTGCACCGACGCGATTGAAGGTCGTCTGGAGGGCCATCATCGCGAAGCCCGCCAACAGCGAGACGCTCGCCCAGGCGGCAAATCGCGCGACCGGCTCGACCACGGAGGGTGTGGTTACATCGAGTTCAATGCTGTCGGCGTGGCGGTCGAGCTCTGAAAAAATCGCGGCCGCTGCGAGGTTCACGCATCCCATCGCATAGACGACCCCGTCGAGCCCCAGCCACGGGATCAGGAGGAAGCCCCCCGCTAGCGCTCCGACGAAGGCGCCGGCGGTGTTGAAGCCATAGACCAGGGCATGCATTCGAGTTGCGTGCTTGAGATCACCCGCCAGAGCGAGCGTAAGAATTGGAATCGTGCCGCCCATCAACACCGTCGGTGGACCGATCAGCAGCGCCGAGAGGCCGACATCGAACGCGAATCCGAGCCCTGCATTGCCGTGCGGAACGAACAGCGAGATCCGCTGAAACACACCAAACAGGCTGGGAAACAGCAGCGCGTAGAGCCCGATCCCGGCCTCGACGATTGCGTAGAAGTAGAGGAGCCGCACGCGCCGCGAACGCAGCCGGGAGCGCTCCACCAACCAGCGTGTCGCCCGGCCGAAGAGCGCGTAACCCAGCGAGAGCCCGCCAAGAAAAATCGCCAGCACAGCCGCCGTGGCCTCGCCGTGCGATCCGAGCAGCGTGGCCAGGTACTTCTGCCAGGCTACCTCGTAGACAAGGCCCGAAAACCCAGTCAGCACGGTGAGCAGCAGCGCCACGAGGCGAATCATCGCTTTCGCTTACCCACCCAAAACCCGCCGAGCCGGGCTACAGCCCACTAGGGCTTTCCAGCTGCTGCCGGTTTGGGTCTCATATTCGCCCGGGGTCCCTTGGACGCCGCCAGGATCTTCTGCCGAATTTCTTCGGGGAGCTCGTTCTCCTGCAGCCAGGCGCTGAAGGCCTCCGGATCCTTTTCCCGCCATCTCCTGCCCGCGCGAACCAACAGGG
>JAFDAW010000076.1 GCA_019313605.1 Deltaproteobacteria bacterium | reverse complement strand
TCGAGCGCTCTAAGACGATTTGGGTAATTCGGAAAACCCGGCGCAGTCGTCCGAAAGCCGCATCCGCAGATCGATCTTGAACCCCGCCCAGACCGCCGCCACCCCCTGATAGTTACAGCGCGAAACCGGCTCGGGACGCGCCGCAAGTGCATCGGCCAGCGGCTCAAGAAACCACGGGAACAGGGTGTCGGGCAGTGCAGCAAGATCGAACCAGCGAACCACCGGGGTCTCCATACTCGGTCGCAGTTCGCCGCCAGTGACGCGGCAAGTGAACACCGAAGCCGTATACGGCCGGAACCCCGTTCGTACGTAGGTCCCCACGTGGCGATCGATCGCGACCTCGTGCCCCGTCTCTTCGCGAACCTCGCGAATCAACCCCTCTTCGGACGACTCTCCGGTCTGCAGATGACCGCCCGGGAGCTCCCAGCCCCGCAAGTCGCGCCGCACCGCGAGCAGGATCCGCTCTCCGGAAAGAATCACCGCTTGGGAAACAGCGACCGACTCGGGCTTGCCCACACGGGGAGACACCAATCCGTGCCAGGCGATATTCACATAATTGGGAATTGTCGCGGCCAGTCGCCTGAAGAGTCCGGGCAACGGTTACTCGATGATCTTGTTGAGCGGGTACTCGACGATTCCGCGGGCACCGGCCTCCGATAGCCGCGGGAAGAGATCCTTCACAACGTGCTCTTCGATCACGGTGTTGACCGCGACCCAGTTCTTATCGGAGAGCGTCGAGATCGTCGGCGTCGCCAACGCGGGCAGCAGTGCGAGCACCTTCTCGAGACACTTGGCGGGCACGTTCATCATCAAGCCGGCGCGATCGGCCGCGTTGATCGCACCCATCAAGACCATCACGAGGCGATCCATTTTCCGCATCTTCCAGGCATCTTTGCAGGATTCTGGGTTGGCGATGAAACGCGGCGTACTCTCGACGACCGTGTCGAGAATCCTCAGATCGTTGGCGCGCAAGCTCGATCCCGTTTCCGTGACATCGATGATCGCATCGGCGAGAACCGGCGGCTTCACCTCGGTGGCTCCCCAGGAAAACTCGATCTCCGCTTTCACCCCATGGGATTTGAGGTAGCGCTTGGAGAGATTCATCACCTCTGTCGCGATGCGCTTGCCCTCGAGATCCTTGGGTTTCTTGATCTTGGAGTCGTTCTTGACCGCGACCACCCAGCGAACCTGCCCGTAGTTGGGCCACGGTGCCTTCAGATCCGCCAGCTCCTTGACCTTCGCGCGGTTTTCCATCGTCCAATCGAGCCCGGTGATGCCGGCGTCGAGAACACCCTGATCGACGTAGCGCGCCATCTCCTGGGCCCGGATCAGAATGCACTCGATCTCGGGATCATCGATCTTCGGATAGTAGGAGCGCGACGGAATGCGCAACTGAAAGCCAGCGCGCGTAAAGAGCTGATGCGTCGTCTCCTGGAGGCTTCCTTTGGGAAGGCCCAGGCGGAGAATCTTCTTCGAACGCGAACTCATGAACCGTATACCTCTTTGGGGTCGAATATCTGTTCGCCCACATCGACCCATTCGCCGCCCTCGAGCTTGCGATAAAAGCAGCTGCGCTTTCCGGTGTGACAGGCCGCGTTGCCGCGCTGATCCACGCGAAGCACCACGGCGTCGGCGTCGCAGTCGATCTGGATGCTCTTGACGAGCTGCGTGTTGCCGCTCGATTCGCCCTTGTGCCAGAGACACTTGCGCGAACGGCTCCAATAGACGACCTCACCGATCTCGAGCGTCTTGCGAAACGAATCGGCATTCATATAAGCCACCATCAGTACGTCGCCGGTGGCGTCGTCGAGGGTGATCGCGGTGACCAGGCCACCCGCCTTCTCGAAGTCGATTGCGTCGATCGGTTCCATGGGGACGCGGAGCCTAACGAGCGGTGAGCGCGAACGCCAGACGCTCCTTCAGATCTGCGAGATCTTCGAAAGCCTCCCCTCGCTCGAAGGGCACTTCCTTGCCCGATGCCTCCGGATCCCGCTGGATGATTCGGTAGCGCTCCAGCTGTGCGAGCGCATTCGTAAAGGTCGTTTCACTCACCACCCCGCGCCCGGCCGCGATCTCACCGAGGATCTCGGCCCGGTTGAGTTGCTCCTGCGCGGCCTTGAGCAGTTCCTTGGGGGTGAGGGGGTCGTCCATCGAGATGACCCCTCCGGCGGTCGCGTAGTAGACATCGATCAAACCCTGCGTCTGCTCGGCAAGGAACTCGAAATTGTCCACACCCGTCCCCGTGGGCCGAAGGATTCTCCCGTTCCGCTCGATCCAGCCGACGCCCTCGAAATGGTCGATGAACGCGTCGAAGTGGGCGGCGAGCACCTCGCCGCGCGGCGTGAAGAACTCGTAGTAGAAGAGATCCAACCAGTACGAAAGATCGCTGCGAAGCTCGTCCACGGTGGCATCGGACAACAGGCGCCGCGCGAGGAGACTGGGCGCGGCGAGATAGTGGACGATGCTGTTGCGGTAGAGATCGAGGGCCGTGCGGCGGTTTTCCTCGAAGTAGAGCACCTCGCCGCGTGCATCCGGGGACGAGTGGATCAGACCGCTCGCGATGAGCGAGCCGATCGCCTCGTGAAAGTCGCCTCCAACCACCGTGAGGCTCGGCGTCAGTCGAGCGTCCTGCAACTTCAGCAACTCGACGATTTCGCGCATCCGGTCCACGAGTTCTTCGCGGAAGAGCCCCCGGTGCCCCGCGCCGAGCAGCGCACAAGCCGCCACCGCGGTAGCGTTTGGCATCACCGCCCAGTTGATGCGCTCCGCGATGCGATTGCCGAGTGACTCGACGAATTCTCGCTTCTGTTCGAGCACTTCAGCGGATTCGTCGCGGAGGAAGAGCTCGCGCCGTTCACCGAGCGCACTGGCGAGTGAAATCGGCTCGCCGAAGTTGACCCAGACACTGCCGAAGCGACGGCGCAGGAACTTGCGAGCGCGAACGAGGCCCATCACGCTCTCTTCTTCCTTTTTTCCACCTTCGCGCTCGCCGACGATGGCGCGCTCCTCTACGAGATGTTCGTAGGTGATTGCGATCGGCACGAAGAAGAGGTCGCGCCTGGCGGTTTGCAGGAATGCGTCGACGTTCCACGCGAGCATTCCGAGGCGCGGAGTGAGCATCTTTCCCGTGCGTGAACGCCCTCCCTCGATGAAGAACTCCTGGGTGTACCCCTGCTTGATGAGGTAGGTGATGTAGCTGCGAAACACCATCCTGTAGAGCGGATCGTCGAACGAGCGGCGAAGGTAGAACGCACCGCCACGCCGCCACAGGGAACCGAAGGGGCCGAACGACATGTTCTCCCGCGCCGCGACGTGCGGAGGAACCAGATGATTCATATAGAAAGCCGTCGAGAGAATCAGGAAGTCGCAATAGGAGCGATGGCTCGGGGCGAGGACGAGCGGGTTTCGCTTGGCGTAGTCGGCAATCTTCTCGATACCGACCAGCTCGACCGAAACGAACATTCTCCTCAAGATGACACCGACGGCCCAGTTCAGGAACGCCAGGATCGTCGAGTTCATGTTGGCTGCGATTTCGCGGAGCATCTTGGCCGCTTCGGCTCTCGACCGCTCGATCGGCCAACGGCGTTCTTCCGCCCGGCTCCGAACCGCCTCCCGCACGGCGGGCGTACCGATGACCGCCTGTTCGATGCGATGGGGCGAACGCAAAGCTGGCCCCTCGACGACCTTTTCTTCTCGGTAGAGGAACGTGAGAATGGACCGGCGCACCTTGCGTGCAACGCGATGCGGCCCCTCGACACTTCGCTCGGCCGCGAGAGCGCCCAGGTCGATCGGATTGCCGACCCGAACCGTAAGGCCCTGGTAGGTGGTGAGGAACGACGTGACCTTCGCGAAGTCCGAAGGACGGGTACTCGATCCGTAACTGAGATTGAGAAAACGCTGTCGGCTTCGCGGCCCCTTCCGCCAGAAGAGCGCGAGGGGAACCATGTGAACCGGCCGATTGGAATCCCAGGCCGTCCGGATGACCTCCTCGAGCAGATCGAGTTCGCTCTTGCTGTGTTCGACCGCACTGCGCCGCGTTCGCAATCTCGAACGCAGGCGCGCGGTGCGCAGGAAGATGAACGACGACTCGCCTCGCAAGGTCAGCGATCGAAGTTTGGCTTGCGAAAACTCGGGGCCGGGCTCTCGCAACCACTCGCCCCGTCGCCTCCAGGCGAGTCGAATGGCCTTCCAGAACGGGCGGTAGTAGTAGAAGCGAATTCCATTCGCGAACTTCGAAAGGCCGAGTCCTTCGCGTATGAAGAGCGCATTGAAGAGGAAGTAGTCGAGCCGGCTCGCGTAGCGCATGACGTAGATGATCGAGCCACTGCTCTCGAGTTTTCGAAGGTACTCGACCGTGGCGTCGTTGAGGTCGAAGTGGCGGAAGAAGCGGCTCGCGAACCATCGGAGCGGGAGATTGAAGCGAGGCGTCATCGCCGACAGGGCGTCGACGTTCGCCTCATCGGGGTTGTCGGATACGGGCGACGACTCCGGCTGGGACGCGGAGTCGTCAGCAGGGGGGATATTTGGCGTCCGCACGTCAGGAGGATCCACGGGTTGCTCCGACATGATCAGACCAGGAATAACACCGCCAGCGGCGCGCGGCAATAAATCGCATTTGCCCAGCTGGAGCCCGCGGGATTTTCCTCGCGCACCCTCACTCGGCTATCAGGATCTCCCCGGGGAGCATTTTCGAAGCGATCTCCGCGGGGGTCCACAATCCACCTTCTTCTTCCTTGGTAATCCCGTCGCAGGTCACGACCTTCATCTCGGCGATTCGCCCCCCACCGACAAAGAAGGTCTTGCCCGTCTGGTCCTTGGAGAGGTCGCTCGCGAGGTAGGTCACCAGCGGAGAAATCACCGCCGGCGTCATCCGAGCCTTTATTTTCTCGTCACCAAGAATCGGCAGGTCGGCGGTCATGCGCGTGAGCGCCATCGGCGCGAGGATGAATGTGCGGATGCCGTACTTCTTCCCCTCGATGGCGAGGCAACGCGTGAGACCCGCAATTCCCGCCTTGGCGGCTCCGTAGTTGCATTGGCCAAAATTGCCATCCAAGCCCGACGTCGACGAAGTGTTGATGATGACGCCACCCTCGCCTCGATCCTTCATCTGATTGTAAGCGGCGTGGGTGACGCAATAGGTTCCCCGGAGATGAACCTCGACCACGATATCCCACATGTCTTCATCCATCTTGGCGAAGCTCTTGTCGCGAAGGATGCCGGCGTTGTTGACCACGATGTCCAACTTGTCGAATGCGCTCAGCGCGGTCTTGACGATGTTGTTTGCTCCGTCGACAGTCGCAACCGTGTCGTAATTGGCGACGGCCTCACCGCCCGCAGCCTTGATCTCCGCGACGACCTGGTCGGCCATGTTTTGACTGGCACCGGTTCCATCGCGGGCTCCACCGAGATCGTTGACGACCACGGCTGCACCTTCCTTCGCCAGGGCGAGCGCGTGCTCGCGCCCGATGCCACCGCCACTGCCTGTGACGATCGCAACCTTCCCATCAAGCAACGCCATTGGGGGATCTCCTCATTTGCTCCGTCAGCACTCGAAAGGCGAACAACCCCATTATTAGCATGCCGCCGAGCCTCAGGTGAACAGGATCGTGCGCAGCTTCGCAAAGGGTGTGAAACCCAAACTCTCGTAAAGGCGTTGTGCGGCGACGTTTCCTTCGACTACGGCGAGTTGGACGTGGTCGGCACCCGCGCGAAACGCCTCGCGACACAATTCCGACACCCCGAAGGAAGCGAGCCCGCGCTGCCGGCAGTCGGGCCAGGTGTAGATCCCCTGGAGGAGCCAGCCTTCCGGGCGCTGCACATCCGCGTAGCCCACCATCACGACGCGGCCATCGATTTCGACGACACGAGCCCGAGCGACCCGGCCGCGAACCCAGCGCCGGAATCCCTCGGCGTCGCCCACGAACGGATCGGGGCGGTCTTCCTCGCGAAGGCTCTCGCGGGCGGCGACGACCAGGTCGTCCAGATCGCCATCCCGCGCATGCCGCACGGATTCCGCTGCGGCCGGTTCGATGGGTTTCCAATCTCCCTCGTTGAGCGCGTAGGCGATTTCGATTCGGTCGACGAGCACGCGGCGGGAGCGCCGCGCGGAGAGCTGCTCCCAAAGCAGATCGGCCGCCGGCACGAGGCTCTTCACCAATCCGACCTTGATTCGCTTCAGGTAGGGGATGACGGCTTCGATGGCTTCTTTGTCCGCATGGGCGTCGAGGATCACGGTCGGGTGAAGACCGGCCATCCCGACGATTTCGCCATTCTGCCAGACCGCGACGATCTCCGTCCGAGCTTCGCCTGGAACCGACCGCCCGCCGAGATTCGCCGCCAGATCCAACAAGAACAGATTGGCGACCGCATCGCGGGACAGATACCGCACCGCCGCCTCGCGGTCTGCGAGTCCGAGCAGGCGGGGCTCTAGGGCTGCGGCCATCGCCTCACTCGATCAGGGCGAGGACCTGGCCCTCTTCGATAGCATCGCCCTCCTGAACCCGAATCTCCTTGATCGTTCCAGCACACGGCGCTTCTACGGGGATCTCCATCTTCATGGATTCGAGGATCATGATGACGTCGAAGGCCTCGACTGCGTCGCCGACCGCCTTCTCGACCTTCCACATCGTCCCCGCAATCAGGGCTTCCACCTCAGTCGCCATCTGTTTCTCACTCCGATCGGGGCTTCTCGATATGGCAAGCCAGCCCCCGCTGCTGCTCGCCTCGCTTTCGACTCGGCGGGTCGAAACCCAACCCTGAGACGGCCCATGGTGCATGGGGACACGCCGTCCGGCAAGCGGCCGATTCGAACTTCCGAGCATCCGCTATTCTCCGCGCCTTCTTGGAGAATCCGTGCTCGAAACCCTGACCAAAGGCTTCACTTCCGCTCGCGAAAAACTCAGCGGCGTTCGCGAGCTCAGCGAAGAGAATATCGACCAATCGCTGCGCGATGTCCGCACCTCGCTGCTTGAGGCGGACGTCGATCTCACCGTCGCCCGGGACTTCCTGGCCCGGGTCAAGGAGCGCGCGCTCGGCGAAAAAGTCGCCACGCGGGTGCGCGACGCGTCCGGCAAGATGGTCCGCGTCACGCCCGGTCAGCACTTCATCAAGATCTGCGAAGAAGAGTTGATCGACCTGATGGGCCCGGTCGACTCCGCGCTCTCGCAGGCGAAGGGCGTGACCTCGCTAATGCTCGTCGGACTGCAGGGTGTGGGCAAGACCACCGTCGCCGCCAAGCTGGCGCGCCACCTGCAAAAGCAGAATCGCAGGCCGCTGCTGGTCGCCGCCGACATCTACCGACCCGCCGCGGTCCTCCAGCTGCAGCAACTCGGCGGCCAGATCGACGTCGATGTCTTCGTCGGCGATGAGGCCGAACGCCCGGCCTCGATCTGCGCCCGCGCCAAACAGCGCGCCGTCGCCGAGGGCTTCGATGCGATCATCTACGACACCGCGGGCCGGTTGGCGATCGACGCCGAGCTGATGGAGGAACTCGCCGAGATCACGAGCGAGACGTCACCCGCCAACACGCTGCTGGTCTGCGACGCGCTGATGGGCCGGGACGCCGTCAATACCGCCCGCGCCTTTGGCGAGCAGCTCGCCGTCGACGGCCTTGTGCTCACCAAACTCGACGGAGATGCCCGGGGCGGCGCGGCACTCGCCATCAAAGCGGTCACCGGCGTCCCGATCAAATTTCTCGGAACCGGAGAGTCTCTAGACCGATTGGAGGCCTTCCGCCCCGAAGGACTCGCCTCGCGAATCCTTGGGATGGGGGACGTCGTCGGCCTGGTCAAGGACTTCGAAGAGGTCGTCGACGAAAAAGAGGCAGAACAAGACGCCGAGCGATTGCTGCGCGGCAAATTTGGCCTCGACGATCTGCTCAAGCAGCTTCGGACGATCCAGAAGATGGGCCCGCTGCGAGATGTCTTCGCCAAGCTGCCGATGTTCGGCTCGATCGCAGAACAGGTCGACGAGCGCGAACTCAAGCGCGTCGAGGCCCTGATCCAAAGCATGACGCCCGCGGAGCGCTCCAAGCCCGATATCATCGGCAAGAGCCGGATGTCGCGGATCGCACGCGGAAGCGGGCGGCGCTCGAAGGACGTCCGTGAGCTGCTCGGGCGCTTCACCCAGATGCGCCAGATGATGTCGCAACTCGGAAGCGGCGGAATGCTGGGGAAGATTCCGGGCTTCGGGAAGATGGCGGGCGCGGGGGGGATGGACCCAACGGCACTGCTCGCGGGGGCCGGCGGCAAGCCCGGCAAGGCGCGGCGCGAAGCCTCGGGATCGCGCGGGCACCAGAAGGGCAAACGCAAGCAGGCCCGCAAGGCGCGGCGCAAGAATCGGCGGCGCTGACCCCCGCCAGACAGGCGCTAAGATGAGTGTTGGGGGGGCTGATGACTGCCCCGGGGGGGCATTCATCCTGTTCGCAAGTTTGCTCGTGGACGTGCCGATCTGCTCCTCACCCATGATGCGAACTCTATCTATGCTTCGGATTCTCTCGACATTCCTCGCCATCGCCCTGCTCGCATCCGACGCCGGTGCGCGCCCAGGCGACTTTCCGCGCCCGGCCGGGATCGAACCCCAGATCCGCTTCTGGACGCGAATCTACAGCGAGGTCGATCGCGCGGGCGGTCTGATCCACGACTCGTCCCACATGGACGTGGTCTACGAGGTGATCCGGCTCCCGGAAGGGCTCAGCCGCCGCTCGCGAGAGCGCCACGTGGAGCGCGCCAAGAAACGCTACGCGACGATCTTGCGCGACCTCGGCAAGGGCAAACGCAGCGGGTTGAGCGCCGAGGAGACGCGCGTCCTGGCCCTCTGGCCCGAGGGTGTCTCGAACGCCACGTTGAAGGGCGCCGCGAAGCGGATCCGATTCCAGTTGGGGCAAGCGGACCGCTTCCTCGAAGGCCTCGAGCGTGCGGGTCAGTGGGCGCCGCACATCCGCAAATCACTGCACGCGCACGGCGTGCCGATGGAACTCGAGTCTCTGCCCCACGTCGAGTCTTCCTACAATCCGGCCGCCTACTCACGGGTCGGCGCAGCGGGCCTCTGGCAGTTCACACGCTCGACGGGCCGGCTCTTCTTGCGCGTCGACAACGTGATCGACGAGCGCATGGACCCCTTCGCGGCGAGCGACGGCGCGGCGCGTCTGTTGCGCGCGAACTACGACACGCTGGATTCCTGGCCGCTCGCGATTACCGCCTACAACCACGGTGTGGGCGGCATGAAACGCGCGATGACCAAGCTGGGTACCGATGACATCTCGGTGGTCATCGCCAAGTACAAGAGCCGGACCTTTGGCTTTGCATCTCGCAATTTCTACACCGAATTCCTCGCGGCACTCGACGTCGACCGCAACGCCGAGCGTTACTTCGGCCCCGTGACCCCGCTCCAGCCGGTGCAGTACGAAATCGCCACCCTGGATCACTTCGTGCCCGCAGAAGCGGTCGAGCGAGCGCTGGGTGTCGACGGCAAGATTTTGCGCGAACACAACCGCTCGTTGCGACCCGCGGTTTGGAACGGCGCGAAGTACATGCCCCAGGGATTCGAGCTCCGGGTTCCGGCCGACGCGCTCACACAGCCGATCGACGCCGCACTCGCTTCCATCCCCGCCCCACAGCGCTTTGCCAAACAGCATCGCGACCGCCTCTACACGGTGCGCCGGGGCGATTCTCTTTCGAAGATCGCGCGCAAGTACAACGTCAAGGAACGCGAGCTGGTCGCCCTCAACAACCTGAAGAGCCGCCATCGAATTCGCGCCGGCCAGGTACTGGCTCTGCCCGATGCGCCGGGTGCACGCGCACCCGTCTCCGTAGCCCGATCGGAACCACCCGCCGATGGCGTCTACCACGTGCGTCGCGGAGATACAGTCGCACGGATTGCCGCGCGCTTCGGCCTGAGCGAGGTGAGCCTGGTCGCGATGAACGGGCTGCGAAATCGCCACCACATTTCCGTCGGACAGCGACTACAGGTATCGGCGAAGGCGAGCGTCCAGCAGTCGACGCCGAAAACCGAAGTGAAAGTTGCGGCGGTAGTACCGATGGGGGCGAAACCGATCGCACAAGCCGAGTCGAAGCCACCCACGGAAGATGCGAAGCCGATCGAGATCGCCGCGGACGACGAAGAGGAGAACCCGATCGAAATCGCGAGCATCTCGAGCGCGGAAGCGATCGCAGAAGCTCCCGCGAGCAAAGCGCCCGCAATTGCCTCGGTAGTCGTTCCCGCGCCGGACCCGTCGGACTACGCGATCTCGAATGACGATCGCATCACTGTCCAGGCCGACGAAACGTTGGGTCACTATGCGGAATGGTTGGAGATCCCGACCAGCCGGCTGCGCCGGCTCAACGGGATCAGCTACGGAACACCGGTCGGAATCGGCCGAGTGACCAAGCTCGATTTCTCGGCCGTTTCGCGCGACACCTTCGAGCAGCGACGGCTCGAGTACCATCACACACTGCAAGAAGAATTCTTCGACGCCTACGAGGTGACCGGCACCGATACGCACAGGCTCAAGCGAGGCGACACGCT
>JAFDAW010000312.1 GCA_019313605.1 Deltaproteobacteria bacterium | reverse complement strand
CTCGTTCCGATACCCATCAGCACGATTCCGACGAAGGTCTGCGCGATGCCCCATTCTTCGGCCAGCGCGACGGCACTTTTGATTGCCAGATGGGAAGACGCTGCGACGATCAGAAAACCCAAGAAGCAGAGGGCGCCAATTTTGAGCCCGCCCTCGATCGCTCCGGGTCTTCGTTTGGCTTTTTCGAATCGCTCGCGCCGAATCGCGGTCGCGAAATAGACCAGGTAGACGGTGATCAGGATGCCGCCATCAATGCGTGTGAATTCACCGTCTACACCGAGCATGAAGAAGATCGCAATCGAGCCCAGTAGCATGACACCGTCACTCCAGCCTCGTCGACTTCCAAACGTCACGTAGCCGAAGAGCCCCGTGACTCCGAGTGCGAAGCCGATCTGCCCCAGGCAGCTACCGATTGCGTTACCGATCGCCAGGCCAGAGGTTTCGACGCCGGTCAGACGCTGGAGTCCGGCTTCGATCGACAGGACCAACTCGGGCAGGTCGGTTCCGATCGCAAGAATCGTCAATCCCACGAACATCGGAGAGAGGCGAAGTGCTGCCGCCAGGCGCAGTGCTTGCCGCACCGTGATTTCGGTGCCGACCCAAAGTCCGAGCAGCGCGACTGTCAACAGGAGCAGGTTCATCGAGCCCGTCCGTGTCTCGGGTCAGAAGTCAATTCGAGTTTGCGGGAATCGCGAGGACCCGCTCGCGATAACGGGGGACGACCGCGCACCATCCGAGCTGATCGCGCACGGCATCGCAGAGTGTCGACGCGGCGCGAGCTTCACCGTGGACCACATAGACGGTATCGGGCTCGTTCGGTGCAGCGCGCAGCCAGTCGAGAAGTTCGCTCTGGTCGGCGTGAACGGAAAAATGGCTGAGATCGACGATCTCCGACTTCACGGGTACGTGGCGGCCGAGAAGTTTGGCCTCTCGCCGCCCGTCGATCAGCGCGCGCCCCCGGGTTCCCGCCGCCTGAAAGCCGACGAAGATGATCGAATTGCGCGCATCGGGGAGGCGCTGCGCGAGGTGATGCAGGACGCGCCCTCCGGTGGCCATGCCCGAAGCGGAGACGATCATCGCGGGCCCTCGAACATTGCGGATGGCCTTGGAGGCTTCGACCGTTCGAGCTTCCGTGAGCTGGTCCGGCCGGAGAATGTCTGGATCCGCTCGGAGTTCGGCTCGGATCTGGTGGTCGCCCTCTCGAATCGCATTTCGGTAGACCTCGAGAGAGGCGAGTGCCATCGGGCTGTCGACGTAGATCGGAAGCGAAGGGATCACGCCGGATTCGACGAGTCGCTTGAGGTGGAAGAGGACGACCTCTGTGCGATCCACTGCGAACGCCGGAATCACGGCGACGCCCGCTCGGTCGACCACCTTCTGGATGGCTTCCCCGAGCTGCTGTTCGGGGTTGCTCTCGCAGTGCTCCTCGTCGCCGTAGGTCGACTCGATCACGATGTTACGCGCATCAGCGGGTGGGGCAGGTGGGCAGAGGAAGGGGTGTGAGGGGCGGCCGAGGTCGCCGCTGAACGTCACAGCGGCGCGTTGTGCGCCTTCGACTTCTAGCGTGATGCTGGCCGATCCCAGGATGTGGCCCGCTTGACGGAAGATCGCCCAGATTCCATCGGCGACCTCCACTCGATCGTCAAAGTCCACTGCGCGGAATTGTTTCAGGCTGGTGAGTGCATCTTCCTGTGTGTAGAGCGGGAGCGGCGGAGAGTGTTTCGAATAACCCGCGGCACTCGCGTAGCGGGCTTCCTCCTCCTGCAGGTATCCGCTGTCCGGTAAGACGATCTCGCAGAGCTCCACGGTGCGCGGCGTTGCGAAGATGGGCCCTCGGAAACCGGTTCGCGCGATTCGCGGCAGGTATCCAGAGTGGTCGATGTGAGCGTGGGTGAGCAGAACGGAGTCGATGCTCTCAGCGTCGACCGGAAGTGGTTTCCAGTTGCGCTCTCGCAGCTCTTTATTGCCCTGGTAGAGCCCACAGTCGATGAGGACCCGCGCGCGCGGCGTGCTCAGCAGAAAGCGGCTGCCCGTTACGGTCTGGGTCGCGCCCAGAAATTCCAGAACCGTTCCGTGTCTCGCTCGACTCATACCGACTCCGAAGCCTGTACCCGACATGGCGACTGTAGCAATCGCGATGAAGCCAAGGTGCTCATCGACTCCTGGCGGGGCAGTTCTCTACACCGCGAGGCATTCTGTCCTCGAATCGTGTGCCTTGGGTCTCGATTCGCGCTCGAAGGAGCGAGACCGATTGGCGGCGAGCCTGGGTGGGATTTTGAGCTATCACGCTCGGAATTCGGCTTAAGCGTTACTGAGGCTGCTCGCTGTGTTTGTTTTCATACATGTTTACCCCAGCATCTTCAAAAATGGCCATCAATGGCTATGCTTACGGCTGCGCGTGCCCGGGTTCCGTAGCGGGTAGTCGGCGGCATGGAACATGCACCGGCTCCTCTATGTCTGGTGAGGGGTGTGCGAGGAATGTCAGGCCCTGGGGGGGGCGCGTCATGGTCGAGGACACTTGGATTGACTCTACAGCGGACCCCCATGGATCGCCGCGTGGGCGAGCGACCGGTGGGACCGACTCGGAGACCGGCTCAACGGGTTGGCGCGTGCCAGGAGAGCCGGAGACACCTCGATTAGACAAGGGCATCCCCCACCACCTGCTCGTCTGTTTGGATCGTTCCCCCGAATCCGAATGCCTGATTCGCCACGCGACTGCGCTCGCTAAAGCCTGGCGAGCGCGTGTCACATTCATCCACGTACTGGAGTCGGTCGCGCGGGAAGGGCCTCCGCACCCTGCTGATGCGGTGGACTGGTGTTTGCGTCGGCAGGAGGCGAGGCAGTACCTCGCCGAGGTCATGTCGATCTCCGTTCACGAGGACCTGAAGATTCAGGTGGCGCTCGCGGAGGGGCGCGCGTTCGAGGAAATCCAGGCCTGGAGTAAATCCAACGCAGTCGATCTCACGATCCTCTCGACACACGGCGAGAAAGGGCGCACGGATT
>JAFDAW010000311.1 GCA_019313605.1 Deltaproteobacteria bacterium | reverse complement strand
CCCGACACCACCGCGATGTCGGTACTCGTTCAGCGAATCGCCCTCAGATGCGAATCCGTTCGTTCTTCGAGTCGTACATCGGTGTGAGCGAGGCCTTCGCCGCGTAGCGCTTGCCGTTGACTTCGATCTCGTAGCGTCCGTTCGAGACGTAGTCGGCGTCGACGCCCTCTTCGCGCTCCAAGTAACCCATCGCCATGGCGCCGCCCAGGGTGTGGCCGTAGCCCGCGGAGGTGGAATAACTCGCCAGTTTTCCGTCCCGGTAGATCGGCTCGTTGTGGTAGAGCAGCGGCTCCGGGTCTTCGAGCAGGAACGAGACGATGCGCCGGCTTAGCGGTCCCGCCTTCTTCTGATCGAGCAGCGCCTCGCGGCCGATGAAGCCGCCGGGCTTGTCCCACGCGCAGGTGAAGCCGAGGCCCGCATCCAGCAGCGAATCCTCGGGGCCCATGTCGTGCGACCACTCGCGGTAGCCCTTCTCGATGCGCAACGAGTTTAGGGCGTGGTAGCCGCAGTGGCGCAAACCGAACTCTGAACCCGCTTCGATCAACGCGTCGTAGACGGGAAGCGCGTATTCGGTGCGGATGTAGAGCTCCCATCCGAGTTCGCCGGAGTACGAGATGCGCAGGGCCTTCGCGGCCTGATAGCCGATCTCGATGTCGCGAGCGGTGGCGAACGGGAATGCCTCGTTGGAGAAATCGGCGTTGCTGATCTTGCTGAGCAATGCGCGCGAGTTGGGCCCCTGGAGGTTCAGCATCACGTACGCGCTGGTCAGATCCGCAACCGTGCATGCGGCGTCGGCGGGGATGTTCTCGCGGATCCAGGTTTCGATGTGCGTGTGGGTGAAGGCCGGGGTCACGACGAGGTATTCCTCCTCGCCGAGGCGCGTGATCGTGAGGTCGGCTTCGACCCCTCCCCTTTCGTTCAAGAAATGGCAGTACGCAACGCGACCCACCGGCATCGACATATCGGCCGTTGCAATCCGATTGAGGACGCTCTGAGCGTCGCGCCCCTGAACCAGAAGCTTGGAGAACGAAGTCTGTTCGAAGACTCCGACCGCCTCGCGGACGGCGCGGTGCTCCTCGGCGTGCGCGTGGAACCAATTGGTGCGGCCCCAGCCGTACTCGTACTCGGCCGGTTGACCGGGCGCACCATACCAGTTGGGTCGCTCCCAGCCGACGGATTCTGCGAAGCAGGCTCCCGCGAGGGCGAGGCGATCGTGGAGGATCGACTTCTTCACCCCACGCGCGCTGGTCCACTGGCGGGCCGGCCAGTGGTGCTGATAACCGATGCCCAACGATTCGATGGTGCGATCGCGCAGGTAGGGGGCGCGGTTTCGGAACGGGTGGATGCGGCGCACGTTGACTTCCCAGACATCGTCCGGCGGATGTCCGTCGACGATCCAATGCGCGATCACGAGCCCGACGCCCGCACCCGAGAGGATGCCGAGAGAGTTGAAGCCGGCCGCAACGAAGTAGTTCTTGAGATTGGGCGCTTCACCCATCAGATATTGGTGGTCGGGAGTAAACGCTTCGGGCCCGCAGAAGAACTGGTGGATCCCGGTTTCCAACAACGCCGGTACCCGCTTCATGGCCCGCTCGATGTAGGGCTCCATGCGGTCCCAATCGGGAGCGATTTCGTCGAAGCAGAACGACTCGGCGATCCCATCCAAGCCCCAGGGCGCCGCGATCGGCTCGAAGAATCCCACCATCAACTTGCCGCCGGCTTCCTCGCGGATGTAGGCGCTGCTCTCGGGATTGCGCAGGATCGGAAGCTTCTGGTGTACGCCTTCGACGGGCTCAGAAATCAAGTAGTAGTGCTCGGCGGCCTGGATCGGCACGTCGACGCCGGCCATCAGGCCCACTTCCCGTGCCCAGATCCCCGCGCAGTTGACCACGTAGTCGGCGCGAATCGGGCCGGATTCGGTTTCGACCCCGCATGCGCGGCCCTGCTCGATCAGGATCCCCGTAACCTTCGTATCCTCGAAGAGCTGTGCGCCGCGCATCTTGGCGCCCTTCATCATCGCCTGGGTGACATCCGTCGGGTTCACGCGCCCGTCTTGCGGGAAATAGAAAGCGGCGTTTACGTCATCGATGTTGGCCAGCGGCCAGTATTCAGCCAGCTCGGCGCTAGTGATCTCGTGGCTCTCCACATCGAACACGCTCGCCATCGCGCAGCCGCGACGCATCTCACAGGCTTTCTCTTCACTCTCCGCGATCTGGATCGAACCGCACTGGATCAACCCCGTCGCCTGGCCGGTCTCTTCTTCGAGCTTCCCGTAGAGTTCTTGCGTGTACTTCGCGAGCTTGGTCTGGCTATCGGTGTCGCGCAGCGTGGTCAGCAGGCCGGCGGCATGCCAGGTCGTGCCACTGGTGAGCTTCTTGCGTTCGAGGACGACGACGTCATTCCAGCCGAGCTTCGTCAGGTGGTAGGCGATCGAGGCACCGATCACGCCGCCGCCGATGATGGCAACCTGGGTATGGGTGGGTAGAGAACGATCGGCCATGACACTCCCTCAGAGGTTTTCCGCCTGGGCTAGGGCGTCTTCGAAGGACGAACCGAACGAAAACAGCCTCACCCGAAAGCAGTCGATAGAGACGATGACGGCTGTTTCGGACCCGGATGGGTAGCTCAAGACGCGTGCGGGCGCAGCCCGATCGGATGCGCTTACATCGCGCGGCGCCGATCGTCGAACCGGCAAGTTCGAACGGAGACGACATGGCGAAAGGAAATGACATGGATCTTTCGTCGGCCAGGCCCAACCGCCCTGGCACGCTCGCATACGCAGCTGCGGCCCTGCTGCTCGGGGTAGCCTGCGCAACCACACAGCCCGATCTACCGCGGCTTCCGCCCGTCTCGCCCGAGGCGACGGGCGAGATCCGGCCCGGAAAGTTCGTCTGGGGCGACCTCGTTTCGCAGGACGTCGCGGCCTCGAAGGCCTTTTACGGCGAGCTCTTCGGCTGGACGTTCTCGAGCGAAGGCCGCTACACCACCGTGTTCAACCAGGGCGTACCGAT
>JAFDAW010000075.1 GCA_019313605.1 Deltaproteobacteria bacterium | reverse complement strand
AAAAAGCATCAACATGAGCGATAGCCTCATCCGAGAGGGTCTGACGTTCGACGACGTCCTTCTCTCGCCTGGTGCCAGCGATGTGCTTCCGCAGGACGTCGATCTCGGCTGCTCGCTGACCCGCGAAATCTCCCTGAACACCCCGCTCGTTTCGGCGGCGATGGACACCATCACCGAACACGAGACCGCGATCTGCCTGGCCCAGAACGGCGGCATCGGCATGATCCACAAGAACATGTCGGTCAGCGCCCAGGCCGGCGAAGTCGACAAGGTCAAGCGCAGCGAGTCGGGCATGATCGTCGACCCGATCACGATGCAACCCGAGCAGCGGATCTACGAAGCGCTCGAAGTCATGGCCCGCTACCGAATTTCGGGCGTGCCCGTCACCCGAGACGGAAAACTGGTCGGGATCTTGACCAACCGCGATCTGCGCTTCGTGCGCGACACCCATCAAGAAATCTCGATGGTCATGACGCGCGAGAACCTGGTGACGGTTCCGCCCGGCACGACGATCGACCTCGCCAAGGAGCTCCTCCACAAGCACCGGATCGAGAAACTGCTCGTGGTCGATGACCACGGCGTGCTCTGCGGGCTGATCACCATCAAGGACATCGAAAAGAGCGAGCGTTTCCCCGACGCGTCCAAGGATTCGCTCGGGCGGCTCTTGTGCGGTGCCGCAGTGGGAGTCGACGAGCAGCGTCTCGAGCGAACCCAGGCTCTGGTGGATGCCGGTGTGGACGTCATCGTCGTCGATACCGCACATGGGCATTCGCAGGGCGTGCTCGATGCGGTGCAATCACTGCGCCGAACCTTTCCGGATCTTCCGCTGATCGGCGGCAACGTGGCGACACCCGAGGGCTGCGAGGCGCTGATCAAGAGCGGCGTATCCGCGGTGAAGGTCGGTGTCGGCCCCGGATCGATTTGCACGACCCGCGTCATCGCGGGTGTAGGGGTGCCACAATTCACCGCGGTGATGGAGTGTGCGGTGGTCAGCCAGAAGGCCGGCGTGCCCGTGATCTCCGACGGCGGCATCAAGTTTTCGGGCGACGTCGTCAAGGCACTCGCAGCGGGCGCCTCGACCGTGATGATCGGCGCCTTGTTTGCGGGGACCGATGAAGCACCCGGGGAGGTCGTCCTCTACCAGGGACGCTCCTACAAGGTCTACCGCGGAATGGGATCACTCGGCGCCATGGCCGAAGGCAGCGCAGACCGCTACTTCCAGGCGGATGTGCGGGATGGCTCGAAGCTGGTGCCCGAAGGGATCGAAGGGCGGATTCCCTACCGCGGAAGCCTCACGAGCAACATCCACCAACTCGTTGGCGGCTTGCGGTCGGGAATGGGCTATATCGGAGCGCCGAATCTCAATGAGCTGCGCGCGCGCGCGCGCTTCATACGGATCTCCTCGGCAGGCCTCCAGGAAAGCCACGTTCACGACGTGATCATCACCAAAGAAGCTCCGAACTATCGAATCGAGTAGCCTCGATCGTTCTCGGCCTCGAACCCGACCGACTTCCGCAGCCACCCAGCGGAAGTGTTACTGGAGCGAATGACGGCGAATGGTTCCTCCCCCCGAGCAGAGTGATATCCACGGCGATCGCATCGTCGTGCTCGATTTTGGCGCGCAGTACAGCCAGCTGATTGCGCGGCGAATTCGCGAACAGGGCATCTACTGCGAGATCCTGCCCGGCACCATCGACGCGGAGACCCTTCGTGCGCGCAAACCGGTCGGAATCGTCTTGTCGGGTGGCCCTTCGAGCGTGCTCGAAGAAGGTGCGCCGCACTTCGATCGGGCGATCCTCGACATCGGATGCCCGGTGCTCGGGATCTGTTACGGCCTTCAGCTCCTCGCTCATCACCTCGGCGGGCTCGTCGAAAAAGCGGACGATCGGGAATATGGGCGCGCACTGCTGAAGATCGAGCGCGACGACCCGCTCTTTGCGGAGCTCGAAGGGGGCGTCGAACGCGTGGTCTGGATGAGCCACGGCGACCGGTTGCTCCGCCTGCCCGAGAGCTTCGAGGCGCTCGCCACCAGCGATGGTTCGCCGTTCGCGGCCGTGCGCGATCGGGATCGTCCGATCTGGGGAGTTCAGTTTCATCCCGAGGTCGTACACACCGACGGCGGAACCGCGATGCTGAAGAATTTCGCGCTCGGTATCTGCCGCGCCCGCGCCAGCTGGTCGATGGATTCCTTCATCGAAGACGCCATCGAGCGGATTCGGGAGCAGATCGGTGACGGCCGGGTCATCTGCGGGCTGTCGGGCGGCGTGGACTCGAGCGTCGCCGCGACGTTGGTCCATCGTGCGGTCGGCGATCAGCTGACCTGCATCTTCGTCGACAACGGTCTATTGCGCGCCGGTGAGCGCACCGAAGTCGAGCGCCTCTTCGGCGACGTGCTCGACCACTCGCTCGTGACGGTGGATGCGCAAGATCGCTTCTTGAGTGAACTCGCAGGTGTCGAAGACCCCGAACGGAAGCGCAAGATCATCGGGCGGGTGTTCATCGAGGTGTTCCAGGAAGAAGCCGATCGACTCGGCGGCGCGGATTATCTCGTGCAGGGCACCCTCTACCCCGACGTGATCGAAAGCGTGTCCGTCAAGGGGCAGTCGGTCACGATCAAGACCCACCACAATGTCGGCGGATTGCCGGACGAGATGCGACTCGAACTCGTCGAGCCACTTCGCGAGCTCTTCAAGGACGAAGTGCGCGAAGTCGGCCGCAAGCTCGGTCTTCCCAAAACCGCGATTGGGCGACACCCATTCCCGGGCCCGGGCCTCGCGGTTCGCATCATCGCTGACGTGACTGCCGAAAGGCTTCAAGCGGTTCGCGCTGCGGATGCGATCGTGACCCAGGAGATCACCCGAGCGGGCCTGTACGACCAGATGTGGCAGGGCTTTGCGGTCTTCCTGCCGATCCAGACCGTGGGCGTGATGGGCGATGAACGCACCTACGACAACGTGATCGCAGTTCGCTGCGTGACTTCAGTCGACGCGATGACCGCGGATTGGGCGCGGCTGCCGAACGAGGTGCTCGAGTCGATCTCCAGTCGAATCATCAACGAGGTCAAGGGAATCAATCGCGTCGTCTACGACATCTCGTCGAAGCCACCCGCTACCATCGAGTGGGAGTGACGGGCGGCCAGCGACACAGTGTCGGGGCGCGAGAACCCGCCTCTTGCGAGGAATCGCCGGGTGTCGAGTAGTCCCTTCGTCCATCTCCATCTCCACAGTCAGTACTCGCTGCTCGACGGTGCCATCAAGATCAATCCGCTGTTCGAGCGCGCCAAGGCGTTGAACATGCCGGCCGTGGCGCTGACCGATCACGGCAATCTCTTTGGCGCGGTGGAGTTCTACGTGCGCGCGCGGGAGACCGGCATCAAGCCGATCCTCGGCTGCGAGGTCTACCTGGCCTCCGAATCGCGTTTTTTGAAGGAGAAGCGCGAGAAGGACTCCAGCGGTTACGACGCGATCAATCACCTGCTGCTGCTCGCGAGCAATCAGACCGGCTACCGCAATCTCGTCTACCTGGTTTCGAAGGCCTACCTCGAGGGCTTCTACTACAAGCCGCGGATCGACCTGGATCTGTTGCGAGAGCACAGCGAGGGTTTGATCGCCACGTCGGGCTGCCTCTCGTCGATGGTTTCGCGCGCGATCACGGGCGGGCAGGTGCAGGAGGCCTGGCGCCTCGTCGAGGAGTTTTCCGGCATCTTCCCGGACCGGTTCTACCTGGAACTCCAGCGCCATGGCATCGGCGATCAGGATCTGGTCAACGCCGAGCTCGTGAAGATGTCGACCGACATGGGGCTGCCGCTGCTCGCGACCAACGACTGTCACTACCTCAGCCAGGGCGACCATGAGCACCACGAAGCGCTGCTCTGCATCGGCACCGCGTCCACGATCGATGACCCGAACCGCTTCAAATTCGACGGGCAGGGCTTCTACCTCAAGTCTGGCGACGAAATGGCGGAGGTCTTCCGCGATCACCCGTCGGCGCTGGCGAACAGTCTCGAGATCGCCGAGCGCTGCGAGCTCGATCTCGGTGTCGATACCGGCGAGTACCACCTGCCGGATTTTCAGGTTCCCGCCGGAACCACCAAGAACGAAGTGCTCGAAGCGGCGGCGTGGCGGGGGCTGCGCGAGCGCCTCGGCCTCGAGCCCGACGAGCCGCTGCCGCCCAAATACGCCGGCTACCAGGAGCGGCTCGAGCACGAACTCGGTGTGATCGGGCCGATGGGCTTTGCGGGTTACTTCCTGATCGTGGCCGACTTCATCGATTTTGCACGGCGCGAGGGGATCCCTGTCGGCCCGGGCCGCGGCTCGGCGGCGGGCAGTCTCGTCGCCTATGGCCTCGGTATAACCGGCGTAGATCCAATCGAATACGACATTATCTTCGAGCGGTTCCTGAACCCCGAGCGGGTCTCGATGCCCGACATCGATGTGGACTTATGCATGCGGGGCCGGGACCGGGTCATCCAATACGTCTCCGACAAATACAACGGCGAAGGGGACGACGAGAAACGGGTCGCGCGGATCGTCACCTTCGGGAAGCTTCAGGCGCGCGCGGCGATTCGCGATGTGGGCCGGGTGCGCGGAATGCCCTACGGCGACGTCGACCGCATCGCGAAGATGGTGCCCGAGACGCTCGGGATCACGCTCAACGAGGCGATCGAACAGTCGGCCGATTTGCGCGCGCGGGCCGAAGCGGACGGGCAGGTGGCGAAGTTGCTCGAGACCGCGCGCGGCCTCGAGGGCCTGACGCGCCACGCCTCGACCCATGCGGCCGGCGTCGTGATCGGCGATCGACCGCTGATCGAGCAGGTGCCCCTGTATCGCGACCCGAAGTCGGGCGACGTGATGACGCAGTTCGACATGCGCTGCGTCGAGAAGCTCGGCTTGATCAAGTTCGACTTCCTCGGGCTCAAGACCCTCACCACCATTGCGGATACCGAACGCCGAATTCGCGAAGTCCACGACCCGGATTTTCAGATCGAAGCGGTGCCGCTCGACGACCCAAAAACCTACGCGTTGCTCTCGAGCGGCGACACCGAGTGCGTGTTCCAGGTCGAGTCTGCGGGCATGACCGAACTCGTCGCAAAGCTGCGCCCCCAGAGCTTCAAAGAGTTGATTCCGATCGTCGCCCTCTACCGACCCGGCCCGCTCGGTTCGGGCATGGTGGACGACTTCGTCAACCGCAAACACGGCCTCACGCGCGTCGAGTACCTGCTCCCCGAGCTCGAGGAGCTCACCGCGGAAACGCTCGGCGTGATCGTCTATCAGGACCAGGTGCTCCAGATCGCCAACCGCCTCGCGGGTTACAGCCTCGGCGAGGCCGATTTGCTGCGCCGCGCGATGGGCAAGAAGAAAGCCGTCGAAATGGAGCAGCAACACGAGCGCTTCGTGTCGGGGGCCGTCGAGCGAAACATCGACCGCCAGAAGGCCGAAGAGGTCTTCAAGCTGATGGCCGAATTTGCGGGCTATGGCTTCGCGAAGTCGCACTCCACCGCCTATGCGCTGATCACTTTTCAGACCGCCTATCTCAAGGCGAATTACGAGCTCGAATACCTCGCCTCGGTGATGACCACGGAGGCGGGCAACAACGACAAGTTGGGTCGCTACATCACACACATTCGTCAGCGCGGAGTCGAATTGTTGCCGCCGGACGTCAACGAGTCGGCGCGCGACTTTACCGTCGCGAGTGGGGGTATCCGCTTCGGTCTGGCGGGTGTGAAGAACGTGGGGGAGGGCGCGATCGATTCGATTCTCGAGGCGCGTGCGGGCGAGGGCGGCCGATTCAAGAATTTCTTCGATTTTGCGGATCGAATCGACGGCCGGCGGGTCAATCGCCGGGTGGTCGAAAGCCTGGTCAAGTGCGGTGCGTTCGATTCGCTGCACGAGAACCGGGCCGCGGTCTGGGCCGGATTGGACACCGCGCTCGAGGCGGGCGCCGCCTCTCAGCGCGATCGCGAGATCGGCCAGGGAAGCCTCTTCGGCGGCCCGGGCGGCGCTGACATCCGGGTGCCGGCGCTGCCGGAGGCAGCCGAGTGGGCCGAGCGCCAGCGCCTCGATCTCGAAAAACAGGTGCTCGGCTTCTACGTGTCGGGCCACCCACTTGCAGAGGCCGCGGGCCGCCTCGCGCGCTTCGCCGAAGTGAACTCCGACGACACGAAGGGCTCAGACGGCCGGGAAGTACGGGTCGGCGGGATCCTCACGTCCCTGCGAGAAACCCGCACCCGCCAGAACAAGCTGATGGCCTTCGGTACGCTCGAGGATCTTCAGGGGAGCTTCGATCTCGTGATTTTCAGCGCGCCCTTCGAGCGCTTCGGCAGTCTGATCAAAGGTGCGATCGAGGGGGACGGCGAGAGTGGGCCGGTTCCGCTGCTGGTTTCCGGAACGCTCGAACACGGCGATCCAGCGAAGATCCTGGTCCGGGACGTGCTCGAACTCGATCGCGCGGAGGAAAAGCTCTCCACCCAGCTTCAGGTGACGGTCCGCGAGGACGAGGCGTCCCCCGATCGCTTGCGTGCGCTTCGCGACCTGCTCGAGAAGAACCTCGGTGAGTGCCGGGTGGTCGTCCGACTCGTCATCCCGGGTGAGAGCGAAACGATTCTTTCGCTAAACGGTGCAGCGGGGGTCCGCGCCAATGCGGCATTGCTGGCCGATGTCGACGGACTGTTCGGACGGAGTGTGACGGAGTTGTCGATTTGAGCCGTATGGGAGATCAGCATCGGATGCGGGTGGGGCTGTGCGGCCTGGGGTTGGGTGCGCTGCTCGCGCTCGGCGGTTTTCTGCAAGTACCGATCGCGGGGGCTCGGGACGTGGTGCGGGTCGAATCCGTGGGCGTGGCACCCGTGCGGCCGGATTCCGCTTCACCCCGCGACGCCGCTGTTCGCAGAGGTCTGCTCGATGCCGTTCGGCAGACTGCCGAGGACCTGCTCGCGACCAGAGTGGTGGACGAATTCGACGAGGAAATGGGCGAGGTCGAGGATCTGCAGGCCAAAGCCGAGGAGAGCGCCGAACTCCAACGCATTCTCGGAAATGACCCGCTGGTATACGCGACGCGCTTCCAGGTCGTCGAGGATCGCGGCGAAGGGCCGAGGCTGTTCGGCTCCGACCTCGATGTCGAAACGGAATATGTGGTGATCGTGAGCGTGTTCGTCGATCGCGATCGGATCCGCGAACGGCTGACGCGAGCGGGCATCCTACTGACTCCCCCGGGCCAGGAGCCCCAGATCCGAAGCCGTCTGATCCTCGAAAACCTCGGGGAATACTGGGTCTATGCGGAGATCCGCAGGGTGTTGCTCGAGGAGTTGAAGATGCGCGCTGTGATTCCGCGCGAGATGTCGCCCGGCCGAGCGGTGCTCGAGTTGACGGCCGCGCATTCGCCGCGCGAATTTCTGGGACTGCTTCAGCGATCGGTTGCCGACCAGATGGAACTGGTCCCGCTGAGCGTCGAAGACGACGAGCTGCGTCTCCGGGTGGAGGCCTTCGAACGCCAGCCGCCGGAGGAGGGATCCGAAGAGGATGGCGCGATTGACACCCGCAGTCGAAATCGGTATTGAATTCGCGTCCTTAGGGATCATGATGGCACGTAGCTCAGTGGGAGAGCGCCGCCTTGACACGGCGGAGGTCGGCGGTTCGAAACCGCCCGTGCCAACCAACTCATAGTGGGTGAGGTCATTCGGCTAGTGGAGCCGGCCGCCTCTGTCACCGAACCATCCGGGATTGCGAACGCAGATGTTCTTCCAGCAGCGATGAGTGAGCTTCAGATCCGATTGCCGGATGGAAACACGTTGGCGGTGCCCAAGGGTTCGACGGTCCTGGACGTCGCGAGGATCATCGGCAGGGGGCTCGCGAAAGCGGCCTTCGCGGGCCGCATCGATGGTCGCCTGGTCGATCTACGCACGCCGCTCGAGGCCGATGCGGCGATCGAAATCGTTACCAAGAGAGATCCGGAAGCCGGCGAGGTGATCCGCCATTCTGCCGAGCACGTGATGGCGGACGCCGTCAAGCGCCTCTTCCCAAACGCGCAGGTCGACGTCGGCCGGACGGACCACAGCGAGAAGTTCCAATACGACTTTCTGGTGGAGACCCCCTTCACGCCCGAAGATCTCGAAGAGATCGAAAAGGAGATGTGGAAGATCCTCGCCGAAAAATCGGAGTTCGTGCGCGAAGTGATGAGCCGGGAAGAAGCGGAGGCATTCTTCGCGGCGCGCGGTGAAGAACTCAAGGTTTCACGCCTCGCGGACATCCCTGACGACCAGCCGATCACGATCTTTCGCCACGGCGAGTTTGCCGACCTCTGTCGCGGACCCCACGTGCAGCGAGCCGACCAGATCGGCGCGTTCAACATCATCGACTCCGCGGGTGCCTATTGGCGCGGCGACGAGAGTCAGGCGAAGCTCCAACGGATCTACGGGACGGCCTTTGCGACCGAAAAGGAGCTGCAGGCCCACGTCGCCCAGCTCGAGGAGGCCAAGCGCCGCGACCACCGACGGGTCGGGGCGGCACTGCAGCTGTACTTCACCGATTCGATCGCGCCGGGTTCGCCGTTCTACCTCCCCAAGGGCATGATCCTCTACAACGGTCTGGTCGATTTCGTCCGCTCCCTCTACCCGAAGTACGGCTTCACGGAAGTCATGACCCCTCAGCTGTTTCGGACCGAGATCTTCAAGACCTCGGGCCACTACGATCTCTTCCGCGAAGACATGTTCCTGCTGGAGGGCGACGAAGACGAAGAGCTCGGCGTCAAGCCGATGAACTGCCCCGGGCACTGCCATCTCTTTTCGACCCAGAAGCACTCCTACCGGGAGTTGCCGATCCGCTATGCGGAATTCAGCCGGCTCCACCGCAACGAGCGCAGCGGCACCCTCACCGGCCTGTCGCGGGTTCGCTCGATGGCACAGGACGACGCCCATATCTTTTGCGAACCAGATCAGGTGGAGGCCGAGCTCGATTCCTTCTTCGAATTGACGAAGGAGATCTACCGCGCGCTCGGTCTCGAAGACCCCGAAATCGCGGTCTCGACCCGTCCCGAGGAGTTCAGCGGGGATACCACGGACTGGGATGTCGCCGGGCAGCAGCTCGCAGATGCCGTCAAACGAGCCGGCTACGAGTGCTCGATCAAGCCCGGCGAGGCGGCCTTCTACGGCCCCAAGATCGAATGCGACTTCCGAGACGTCATGGGCCGGGCCTGGACGCTCGCGACCCTCCAGGTGGACGTTTCGATGCCCGGGCGCTTTGGGCTGCGCTACGTGGGGCGAGACGATAAGCTCCACCAACCCGCTATGCTCCACCGCGCGATTCTGGGCTCCTTGGAGCGCTTCATCGCGCTCTATACGGAAATGACCGGGGGGGATTTTCCGTTCTGGTTGGCGCCGGTTCAGGTCGCTCTGCTACCGATTGCCGATCGCCATCAGGCGTATGCGGGACGGGCCCAGGCGGCGCTCGAGGGTGCAGGGATTCGGGTTTTTCTGGACACGCGCAATGAAAAGCTCGGATACAAGATCCGCGAAGCCGAGATTCAGAAGGTCCCCCTGATGCTCGTGGTGGGCGATCAGGAAGAGGCCGACGGAACAGTTACGCCGCGCCGCAGGCGCGGATCGAAGCAGTCGAACGAAGCTGTAGCGCTCGACAAATTGGTTGACGAGCTTGCTGCGGATGTGCGCGAACGACGTGTCTCGCGCCCGGAGGAATGACGTATCGCCGACTTTCGGAAGGTTGCCAGCAAGGAGGATGTGCCCCGCATGAACGAGTTGATCATCTCATCGGAGATTCGCGTGATCGCGGACGACGGTGAGCAACTCGGCGTGATGACACCATCGGATGCTCTGACTCGTGCACAGGAAGTCGGCCTCGACCTCGTCGAAGTCGCGCCTGGATCGAAGCCCCCGGTTTGCAGGATCATGGACTACGGGCGCTACAAGTACGAGCGCAAGAAGAAAATGGGGAAGAACAAGGGGCACACGGCATCCCTCAAAGAGGTGAAGCTGCGGCCTCGGACCGATCAGCACGATCTTGACTTCAAACTCAAGAACGCGCGGCGCTTTCTGACTGATGGCGACAAGGTGAAGGTGACCGTGATGTACCGCGGTCGGGAGATGGTTCACCGCGAGTTTGGCTACAAGCAGCTCAAGCACGTGACCGAGCTGCTCAGCGACATCGCGAACGTCGAGAACCCTCCGCGCATGGAGGGGCGATTTCTCTCGATGATCCTCGTGCCCAATCGCGAGGCGATCGCCGAGCTGGCCCGGCGCGAGAGTGCCAGCGAAGAGGTATCCGAGGTGGAGCCGGTGGAAGCCGTCGAAGCCGAGCTGGCGGCAGGTGTCGAAGCAAAACAGGCGGCCGGGGATTCCGGGGCTGCCGAAGCGGCGGAAGCCGAGAACAGCTAACGAAGCGACCCTTTCGGCCGAAGGTCAAGACCCATCGCGGTGCCGCTAAACGGTTCAAGAAGACCGGCACCGGCAAGAGCGTGAGATCGCAGAAGAACAAGCAGCACATTCTCACGAAGAAGTCACCCAAGCGTAAGCGTCAACTGCGGAAGGACGTGCTCGTCGATCCGGTGGACGAAAAACGCGTCAAGCAAATGATCCCGTACCTCTAACAGGCGGTCTTGCGACCCAACGGAATCGATAAAAGGGGAGTCACATGCCGCGAGTCAAACGAGGCGTAGCCGCGCGCAAGCGTCGCAATCGCATTCTCGATGAAGCCAAGGGCTATTACGGCGCACGAAGCAAGCTGATCAAGACGGCTCGAGAGACCGTCGAGAAGGGCTGGCGCTATGCGTACCGGGACCGCAAGCAGAAGAAGCGGACCTTCAGGGCGCTCTGGATCACCCGCATCAATGCGGCTGCGCGCGAAAACGGCTTGTCGTACAGCAAGCTGATCAACGGTCTCAAGTGCGCGAACGTCGAAGTCGACCGCAAGATCCTCGCCCAACTCGCGGTGACGGATCCGAAGGCGTTCGGCGAGCTCGCAGACCTCGCAAAGTCACAGTCCGCTTAGTCCGCCAAACGTCGATGCCGGCCGGAGTCGACAACCTCGAGCGGCTGGAGGAAGAGGCGCGCCGCGAAATCGCCGCAGTCGAGAGTCTGCAGGCGCTCACGGAAGTCCGCGCCCGCTACCTCGGCAAGAAGGGCTCCGTGGCCGGCGTGCTGCGCAGCATCGGCGACCTAGCCGGTGAGGAGCGCGCCCGGGTCGGCCAACTCGCGAATACCACCAAACAGCGGATCGAAGAGGCGGTTACCGAGCGCCGGGACACGCTCCAGCGCAGCGACCGCGATCGCGCACTCGACGCCGAGCGCCTCGATACCACGCTTCCCGGTGCCGAAGAACCGCCTGCGGGACATCTGCATCCGGTTACGCGCGTGTTCCGCGACATGGTGGAGTTCTTCACCTCGATGGGTTTCTCGATCGAAGAGGGGCCGGAGGTCGAAACCGAGCATCACTGTTTTGAAGCGCTGAACATTCCGAAGGTGCATCCCGCCCGAGACGAGCAGGACACCTTCTATGTCGAAGGCGGAAACGTACTTCGCACGCACACCTCGAACGTTCAGATCCGGGCCATGACGGGTCGAACACCGCCGTTTCGATTCATCGCACCGGGTCGCGTCTACCGGCACGATCTGAGTCCGCGCCACTACCCGATGTTCCACCAGGTCGAGGGATTTCTCGTCGACGAGCGCGTCAGTTTCGGTGATCTCAAAGGCGTGCTTTACGCGTTCGGGCGGCATCTGATGAAGGGTGAGATCGAGCTGCGGTTTCGCGCCAACCATTTTCCGTTTACTGAGCCCTCCGCCGAGATGGATTACGCGTGCCTGCTGTGCGAGCGCAAGGGTTGCGGTGTCTGTTCGAACAGCGGTTGGATCGAGTGGGGGGGCTGCGGGATGATCCATCCGCAGGTGCTCGAAAACTGTGGGATCGATTCCGATCGCTATCAGGGTTTTGCATTCGGAATGGGCGTCGATCGCACGGCGCTGCTGCGCTACGGGATCCCCAATATTCGACTGCTCTTCGAGGGAGACCTGCGCGTGTTGGAGCAGATCTGATGCGCATATCGCTTGAATGGCTCGGGGAGTTCATCGATCTCCCCGCAGAAGCCGACCTCGTCGAGCGGCTCACACTCGGTGGGTTCGAGGATGTCGAGGTCAACTCGACGGGGCCCGATCTCTCGGCGATTCGAGTGGGACGGGTCCTCGAGTGCGGACAGCATCCGAATGCGGATCGACTTTCTGTTTGCAGGGTGGATATCGGCGATGGAGAGCCGATCGAAGTGGTCTGTGGCGCGCCGAACGTCGCCGCGGGCCAGAATATCGCCTTTGCGGCGGTGGGAACGGCGCTTCCCGATGGCACCGTTCTCAAACGCGCCAAGATTCGAGGCGTGGTGTCGACTGGGATGATCTGCTCGGATCGAGAACTCCAACTCGGAGACGACCACGACGGCATCCTGGTGCTGGATCCCGACGCCCCGATAGGCGCTCCGCTACCCGACGTGATTTCGACCGGCGACCGGGAGTTGGACGTCGGCCTCACGCCCAACCGCGGCGATGCGACCTCCGTGATCGGATTGGCGCGGGAGGTCAAGGCACACTTCGGCGGCGAATTACGCATTTCCGAAACGGACCCGCCCGAAACCGGGCCGCCCGCGGCCGACGCGATTAACGTCGAGATCGACGCCACCGAGGATTGCCACCGCTATGTGGCGCGGATCGTGCGCGGAGTGCGCGTGGGTGCCTCGCCCGACTGGGTGGTCGCGAAGCTCGCCGCCTCGGGCATCCGCGCGATCAACAACGTCGTCGATGTCACCAACCTCGTGTTGTTGGAGTTCGGGCAACCGCTGCACGCCTTCGATCTGGCGAAATTGCACGGCGGCTGCATCAAGGTGCGGCGCGCCACCACCGGCGAAAAGCTCGCCACCCTTGACGGTGAAGCCCGCGAACTCTGCGCAGAAGACCTCGTCATTGCGGACTCGGAGTGTGCGATTGCGCTGGCTGGCGTGATGGGAGGGGCAAACACCGAAGTGGGTGATGCGACCACCGACATCCTGATCGAGAGCGCGCACTTTCATCCGAGTCGCGTCCGCGTCGCCGCGAAGCGCTACGGGTTAAAAACGGAAGCCTCGTACCGATTCGAACGCGGCGTGGATCGGCTCGGCATTCAGCGGGCGGCGGATCGCGCGGCGCGTTTGATCGCTGAACTCGCGGGTGGAGAGGTTGCGGCGGGCAGCGTGGTGGCCGAAGGCGCAGCGCCGACGGTAACCGAAGAGGTTCGCTTTCCGACCGATCGCGCAAACCGGTTGCTCGGAACGGCGCTTTCGAAGCAAGAGATGGCTGCAGTGCTCGAGCGGGTGGGCGTGAGTTGCACGGATTCGGCTGCGGACGAGCTGGTCTGCGCGATCCCATCGCATCGCACCGACCTGCACCTCCACCAGGATCTCTCGGAGGAGGTGGCGCGGATCTACGGCTACGACCGGATTCCGGTCACGGAACCAGTGGGAGTCCTGCGCGGCGTTGAGCGACCGCGGCTTTTGCGGGTCGCGGAGCGCTCCCGAGACGCACTCGTTGCCGCTGGCATGACCGAGTGCCAGACACTGCCGTTCGTGAACCCCGAGTGGCTCGAGGCGCTTCAGCTGGATCCCGATGACCCCCGGGGCCAGGCCGTGAGGCTCATAAACCCCATTCGCGAAGAAGAACCTCTGCTTCGCACGACGCTACTCCCCTCGATTCTCCGCCTCGTTCAGCAGAATCGCAGCCGACAGATCGGGCGGATCGAGGTTTTCGAGCTGGCGAGCGTGTTTCGCGTAGGCGGAGCGCCCTCGCGCTGGGGTGGAGATCTCCCGCAGGAGCCGCTGAGCCTCGTGGCGGCGATCGCGGAGCGTGAGGAAAAACAGCTCTGGGAGGCCCCAAATTCGGCCCCGCTCTTCTTTAAACTCAAGGGCATCGCAAAAAAGCTTTTGAACCAGCTGGGTTATGTGGCATGGTTTCCGAGCGCGAGCCTTCCGCCCTATCTGCATCCCGGGGCCGCGGCCGCGCTCGAGGTGGAGGGGGTGATGGTCGGGTCGGTCGGAGAGCTTCATCCGGATGTCGCCACAGCCTTTGGACTCGATGTTGGCTGTGCGGTGATGGAGTTGGACCTCGAGGCCCTGGAGGCGTTGCCCCGGCAGGAGCATCAGTTTCGCGAAGTGTCGCGGCAACCGAGTGTTCGACGTGACCTGGCGGTCGTCGTCGACATCGACCAACCGGCGGGCGAAGTGCTCGAGGCGATTCGCAAGACCGGCGGGAAGGACTTGATCTTGGTGGAGTTGTTCGATCGCTACGCGGGAAAGGGAATCGCCGATGGGCGCACCAGTCTCGCGTTTCGGCTGGTCTTCCAGCGCTTCGATCGAACCCTCAAGGACGAGGAAGTGACGAAGTCGACCGATCGCATCGTCAAAATGTTGGCGCATCGGTTCAAGGGAGAGCTCCGTTAGCGAGAATTACGGGAGAATACGTATGACTAAGGCTGACATCGTCGAACAGATCTACGAGCAGGTTGGATTCTCGAAAAAAGAGTCTGCAGAGCTGGTAGAGAAGGTTTTCGATGCCATCAAAACCACGCTCGCCGAGGGCGAGAAGGTGAAGATCTCGGGGTTTGGGAATTTTGTCGTGCGCGGCAAGAACTCCCGCAAGGGTCGCAATCCCCAGACCGGCCAAGAAATTCTTCTGGAAGCGCGCAAAGTACTCACCTTCAAACCCAGTCTCGTGCTAAAGAATCTCTTGAACGATGAAGAGATCCCGACGGGCGGAAGCCGTTTGGATGGGATCGGCCGCTTAGAATAGTCGGCCCGCGACAGGCTGCTGAAACCCGGAGGCCAATTCGCACTTTGTCGGTCGGCTCTTTTCTTCGAGCTGCTTTGAGTGGGGGGGCAGTTGGCAAACGAGATTACGTCGCAAATCAAAAACCAGGCCGCGAGCGGCAGCGCCGAGCGCGAAGAGGACGCCCCGGGCAAGCGCTACTACCGAATCGGTGAAGTCAGTCGCATCACCGACGTCAAGCCCTACGTGCTCCGCTACTGGGAATCCGAATTTCGCTGGATGGCGCCACAGAAGTCGCGATCGAAACAGCGACTGTATCGCCGTCGCGACATCGACATGATCTTGCTGATCAAGAAGCTGCTCTACGAACAGCGCTTCACGATCGCCGGAGCGCGCAAGAAGTTGCGCGAGTTCGGCGCGGGCCGCGCCCTCGAGTCGGGCAACCTCGCGATCGAGACCGATCACCGCTCCCGCTACCGAAAGATACGCTCCGAACTCGAATCCATCCGCGCGATGCTCTGATTTCTGACGAGCCGATCAGGCGTTTTCGCCGGTCAGACGTTTTCACCGGTCAGACGTTTTCACATTTGGGCATTTCGAAGCGAATGCCCGACACCAGACCGAGCCAGATCGGCCCCGTGCGCTCGAAGCGAATCGCCTTGGTGGCGCCCTCTGATTCGATCTCGATTGATGCCTCGGTGATTTCGATGCGGTCGTCCATCTCTCCAATCCCGCGAACGTTGGGGATCGGCTCGAAACCCTTGCGGAGATAGGCACCCGTTACGGATGTCGCATCGATCGGCGGAGCGGTCGGATCATTGAGCTCCGGGTGATCGACGTTGGTTTCCGGATCATCCGGTTGCCCCAACACGTAGACATCCTCGTGGCCCCGCTGACGCGCGTGGCCCTTGTGGAGTTCGAGGCGAAATTCGCGGCCGCAGGGGCCGTGAAGGCCGAGGTAGAGGGGATCGTCGGAACCTGACATTCGATGTTCCCCGACTTTGAGCGTTACCCGTATCCGAACCAGCTTCCCACCCACGAAATATCCTCCTGGTGCTCCAAGCGCGGCGCTCGATGCACTTGATTGCGGCGTTTCCAACGAACGGCCGAAAGGGTAGACGGGGAGCAGCCGAAGGGTCAAGGTGAGGAGCGGCGATCGGGCCACGAATTGTTCGATTGGCCAAATCTCTCGCTGCGGCCGACATTACCGGGCGGCTGCTACAACTGGAGCCGACATTGCCGGTCGGCCGCCGGGCCCGGCAGGACTGGTTGGACTGGTTCGACTGGTTGGGGGCGCGATGCCGAAGCGGTTCAAAGAGCACGCCACCCACGATCCGTTTGCGATCACGCCGGATCCGAACGTCTACGTGCCGCGTACGGCGACTGAAACCGCGCGCAAGGATCTGCTGCGTTCGGCGAGCAATCCCAGAAAGACCACCGCGCTGATCGGCCCGCCTGGGCTTGGCAAGACGCTTCTACTTCATCTGCTCGTGGAAGAAGCTCCGGAAGACCTGCAAACCGTCTATCTCCCCTACGCGGCTCTTCCGCCCGAGGAACTCTGCGGCTGGGCGCTTGGGTTGCTGGGCCTGCCGGAGAATGGAGATTCAATTGGGGCGTTGCAGGCACACAGCCGGGATCTTTCCGAGCGAGGATCTTCACTGCTGCTGTTGATCGACGATGCCGGTGCGATGCCGGTTGCGACAGCGCGCTGGGCCGGGGAGCTCGTACAAAATTCGAGCGGAAGGGTGCGGTTGGTGATCGCCGCCTCCGACAACGCCACCGGCAACCGCACCATCGCCGCGATCGGTACCAATTTTGACATCGTCCATCTGGACGACCCGATGACGGAGAGCGAAACGAGCAAATACATCGACGGGCGGCTCGCACTCGCGCGGGTTCCCGATTCGATCCGCGCGCGCTTCGACGACCAGACGATTCGCCTACTCCATCGAATCTCTGCCGGGATTCCGCGGCGCCTTCACTCGGCAGCGATGGGGATCCTGCAGGAAGCTCCCGTTGCGGCGGCGGGGGAAGGTGCGGAAACACCGACGGTGCCCGTCGAACCACCGACGGCACCCGCCAATGAGCCCGTCGAACCGGCCGCTTCGGAGCAGACACTCGGCGTGCCGCCCGAGGAACGCCGCGTGTTGAGCCGGCGTGCCGAGCCGGAAGGTGTCGACGTGCGCGTCGGGCTGGGCGGCGCACCAGAGCAGAAAGGTCGCCGCGCAGAAGATCGCGTGGAGGCGGCACCCCAACCCGGTGAGCCCACTGCAGAGGAATTCGACGAATCCGCGCCGATCGAGGACGAAGAGGTCGAGGAAGAGGTGATTCCCGATTGGGAGCCGCCGATTGCCCCACCGGTGGCGCGCCGGGCGCTACCCGCGTCGCGAGGAGCAATCGTATTGGGAACGCTCATCGTGGCATTCGCCGCGGTGGCCATTCCGGTGATCCGCTCGGCTCTCTCGGAACCGCATCAAATCGCGGGGCCCGATTTGCAAAGGAATCTCCGCGAGTCGAGACCGGGAGCTCTCGACGGTTCGATGCGGGAAAATCCCCGAGAACCGATGCAGGGTGATTTCGAAAAATCGAGCGAAGCGGTCGATCCCGTGGATTCGATGGTACGAGACGAAATCGCAGAAATTCCGGCGATGGCCGGCACAGAAGAGCCTCTGATCGTCGAATCAGCCGTTGTGGAGCCGTCGTCCGCGGAAGACATGGGACCGTTTGCGGTGCAGATCAACGCAAGCCCCTGGGCGAACGTCGCAGTCGACGGGATCGATCTCGGCGCAACCCCCCTCGCGAACATCCCGCTTTTTGGAGGCGAGCACTCGTTTCGCGTCAAAATGCCAGATGGTCGAATGATCGACCGAATCATCGAAATCGACGCCGAAAGGCGATTCATCAGCTTCGAGTAAAGAGCCGCTCCGGGCCGGTACCGTCGACAGAACGCCCCGCACCCGCTAATCGTGCCCGGGTGTCGGGCCGTAGCGCAGCTTGGTAGCGCGCTTGACTGGGGGTCAAGAGGTCGCGAGTTCGAATCTCGCCGGCCCGACCAATGATTTGCCCCGTCCTGCCAGCGACGTCGGCACCTGGGGGTGCTCCAGGAATCGCCGGAATACACCTGCTGGAAGCCGGGTTGGCGAGCTCAGCTGGGTTGCGGGCCTCCGCGCCACCCATATGCCGGGTATTCTCCAAGACTCCCTCAACCTTGGCGCAGGGCTGTTTCAGCCTGCGGAAACTTACTGAAACTTCCATGAAATTGTAGTGTTTTGGCTACAATGGTGTCATCGTGCTGCACTTCAGCCGTCAGATACTGTCATAATATAGGTAGTTGACCCTATAATGTGACCGGAATCCCGATTCGTGGGACAACCCCGGATCGCCTTGCGTATCGTTCGAGGAACCGCCCGGAATGGATAAGACAGCTGAGTTCGCTTCAGGGCACGTATCCCGGTCGACCGCGTCCGCGCCCGGCGCAGATCAGCGAAGCTCGGATCGTCGCCGCCGAGGATCGCATGGAGAAGAACTCCGGGCCGAGCTCAAGGTCGCCCGACTGCAGCGCCGCACCCTCGCAATCACGACAGCGGTCATGTTCCTCGCCTGTGGCAGCCTGGCCGTGTGGGCGTCGCTTCAGCAGTCGACCCTCCGCGCTTCCGTGAACCGCAAGCAGGAGCAGATCGTGGGACTCACCAAACAGCTCGCCGTGGCGACGACCGCGCTCGAAGAATCCCGCCTCGCCGTCGATTCACTGATCATGGGTCGGATTCCCGGCTTGTTGCCATTCCGGGTCAACGAGCCTATCTCGGTCGACACGCCATTCGTCCGCGATCTCAGCTTCAAGCCGGCGCCCCCCCCCGCATTCGGTCACGAGTGCAAGCTTGTCATCGAGAATGATTCAAACTCTGAAATTCGGCCCGCGCTGAGCGTCGTTCTCTTCGACGACGTTGGTATCGAGCTAACGCGGGCGCAGCTCATGGATGGCATTCGCGACGAACTGCGCGCCGACGAGATCCGGAGTTTTTTCGCCAGCCTCGAGATCGCAGAGGGCAGCGTCGCCAGCTACTTCCTCCTCACTTCGGACTGAGCGGCAACATGGCCCCGCCGCGGCTGAAGATGCCGGCGGGTGCTTCTGAACTACCGCTGGCGGCTGCCGCTGTTTGAGGTAGGTGAGCGCTCATCTAATTGGAGATTTACACCTCCCGCCGAACCTGTCCCATTCGTGTGGACTTCCCTCTGTAGTCCCTTCAT
>JAFDAW010000074.1 GCA_019313605.1 Deltaproteobacteria bacterium | reverse complement strand
CACGCCGTCGCCTTCACGCTGCAGATAGGTGAAGCCTTCGAGATCGGTGACTGCCGCCATCAGCCCATCGATCGCCGCAACCTCGGGAATGGCCTCGGTGATGAGGTAGTGATGAGGCATCGGAACCAGCGGGTGATCGACGCCGACCATGTTACCAACCCGCCGCGCCCACAAGCCCGCAGCGTTGACGATGTGCTCCGCGGTGATCGTGCCCTTCTCGGTTTCCACGCTCCATTCGCCGCTCGGAAGCCGGCTGAGCGAGATCACGCGATTGCGCAAGATGACTTCAGCGCCGCGCCTCTTGGCCGCGCCCGCGTAGGCGTGGGTTGCACCGTTCGGATCGAGGCTGCCCTCGTGCGGATCGAAGAGCGCGCCCGTCAAGCCGGAGGGATCGATGATCGGCACCATCTCGACCGCTTCCTGCGGCGAGAGCAGGCGTGCCTCGGTGCCCATGGTGCGCAACCACGCGAGTTCCGACTTCAACCACTGCGCGCGTTCGGGTGTACCCGCAAGCTCGAGGCCGCCGCTCATCGTCAGGCCGATGCTCTGCCCGCTCTCCTCTTCGACCTGCGGGTAGAGGGAGATCGTGTACTTCTGAAGTGCGGCCACATCGAAGTCGCTGTTGATTGCATGGAACCCGCCTGCAGCGTGCCAAGTCGAGCCTGCGGTGAGTTCTTTGCGTTCGATTACGGCGACATTCGTCAACCCGCGCAGGGCTAGATGATATGCGACGCTGCACCCGACGATACCGCCGCCGATGACGACGACCTGATACTGACTCTTCATCCGGTAACCACCGTTGAACGAGGGCTCGAGTGCGGCGGAGTATATCCGGCAAAAGTTCCGATTCCATCCAAGACGGTGACCGCTCTATACTCGGCCTCGAGTGCAATCTGGTAGACTCGCGGCCCTGCCACGAGGCTGGGCTGGAGTAGGTGACCATGGAATTCCTTCACCTCTTTGCCCTCCTTGCCGCCTTTCTCCTATTGCTGATTGCCGGCGTGACGCTGAACCGGCGCAAACAGCGTCGCCGCGCGCTGGCTGCACCGTTTCCCGACGGCTGGCTGACGATCATTCGGCAGAACATTCCGCCCTATTCCAAGCTGTCGCCCGAGATGCAGCAGCAGGTGCGGGACTACACGCAGGAATTCCTGTACGAAAAGAAATTCGAGGGTTGTGGCGGCCTCACCGTCGACGATGAGATCAGGGTAACCATCGCCTCCCAGGCCAGCCTGCTGCTACTGAACCGGAAGGTGCGCTGTTATCCGAGGCTCTACTCGGTGCTCGTCTATCCCAGTACCTATGTGGCCAAGACTGAGACCGATGAACCATCGGTGCGACTTGGCGAATCGTGGCAGACCGGGGCGGTGGTGCTCGCGTGGGACAGCGCGCAACACGGAGCGGCGAACTTCGCCGACGGCCGCAACCTGGTGATCCACGAGTTTGCCCACCAACTCGATCAGGAGGACGGCTCCAGTGACGGCGCGCCGATCCTGGACGGCCGTTCCAGCTATACGGCCTGGGCGCGGGTGCTGTCGCGGGAGTACGAACGACTCCGCGAGCGGGTCGACAAAGGCAAGAAGAGCGTGATCGATGCCTATGGGGCATCTCACCCCGCGGAGTTCTTCGCCGTGGCCTCCGAAGCGTTCTTTGAAAAGCCGCGGCAGCTGAGTTCGAAGCATCCTGAGTTGTACGACGAGTTGCGGAAATTCTACCAGGTCGACCCGCAGGAATGGGTCTAGGCTTCGACGATGGGCGCGACTCGGGAGCCCGATCAATGACGGACCACTCTCGCTGGCGCTTCAGGGGGTAGTTTGTCAACTTAAGCGCCAGTTCCGCGCGTCGTTACATTCGAGCTGCTCTCGCCCCGTGAGCGGTCGAGCGAAAAGCGTAGAGATACGACGAAACTCTGAACGGGGACGAAGCTAGGAACGACTATGAAATGCAATAGCATAGTAATGGTGAAGCAGGTTCCGGACACCTCGAACATTTCGGGCGAAGTGATGCGGCCCGACGGAACTGTGAACCGCGCCAAGCTACCGACCGTCTTCAACCCGGACGACAAAGTGGCCCTCGAGCTGGCCCTCGAACTGCGCGATCGCTTCGGTGGCAAGGTCACCGCGATCACGATGGGACCCGCGAAGGCCGGTGACTTGCTGCGCGAATGCCTGTACATGGGTGCCGACGACGTATACCTGATCACCGACCGGAAATTTGGCGGCGCGGACACACTGGCGACGTCCTACACGCTGAGCGAGGCCATCAAGAAGCTCGGTTCCTATGACTTGATTTTCGCCGGCCGCCAGGCAATCGACGGTGACACCGCGCAAGTGGGGCCGCAAACCGCAGAAAAACTCCACATCCCCCAGATCACCTATGCGGAGAAGATCATCGATCTCAAAGAAGGCAAGATTCTCGTGAAGCGGAGAATCGACGGCGGCTACGAGATCCTGGAATCCAGCATGCCGCTGCTGATTACGGTCCTGAAAGAGGCCGCCACACCGAGGCCCTTCAAGGCGAGGCGACTGATGGCACTCAAGAACGCTCGCACGCGCCTCGAGCTGGAAAAAGAGGCCTCCTCGCCCGAGGAGCTCGAGAAACTCATCGCCGACTACGCGAGCAAGGGCCTCTACATCCAGACCTGGAGCCGCGAAGACCTCGGCATCGAACTCGAGCGCTGTGGAATCGAGGGCTCGCCGACCAAGGTGCACAAGGTGGAGTCGGTCGTTCTCTCGAGTGAGGGCCACCAGCAGATTCCGCCGACGAGCGAAGGCATCGGAAATCTTCTCGACTCTCTGATTGGGGAGCACTTCTTCGGATAGGGTGCACAATGGACAACGGATCGCGAGAAGTCTGGGTCTTCATCGAACATCATTCGGGGCGCCCGGCTGACGTCAGCCTGGAGCTACTCAGCAAGGGAAGAAAACTCGCGGAGAAGCTTCGCGGTCCGCTCAAGGGAATCCTCATCGGTCACGAAGTCGACGCCGTGGCCAAGGAGGCATTTCGTTTTGGGGCGGACGAACTGCTCGTAGTCGATCACCCCGATCTTCGCGATTACCGAACACTGCCCTACAGCCGGATCCTCTGCGAGCTCGTCGAGGAAAGGCAGCCGAGAGTCATCTTGTACGGCGCCACCTTCATCGGGCGCGACCTCGCGCCACGGATCGCGTCGAACTCGGCGAGTGGCCTCACAGCCGACTGCACGGATCTTCAAATCGGCGACGCGACCTGGAAGAAGCAGCAGCATCAGGATCTTCTGCTTCAGATTCGCCCCGCCTTTGGTGGCAACATCGTCGCGACGATCATCACGCCGGATGCCAAAGTCCAGATGGCCACGGTTCGAGAAGGCGTGATGGAGATGGTGCCGTTGGATGCGCCGTGCGATGGGAAGATCACGAAGATCCACTACGAGCCCACCGCGGCAGACCAGCTCGTGAGAATCGTCGAACGTCATCGCGAAGAGAAGCGAAGCAACTTGAAGGGCGCCTCGATCGTCGTGGCCGGTGGTTATGGCGTGGGATCCAAGAAGACCTTCGACATGTTGCGCGAACTTGCCGACGTCATTGGAGCCGAGATCGCCGGGAGCCGTGCGGCCGTCGATGCGGGCTTCATATCGCGGGAACAACAGGTCGGGCAGACGGGACTCACCGTGCGTCCGAAGCTCTACATCGCCTGTGGCATCTCTGGTGCAATCCAACACGTCGCGGGAATGCAGGAGGCCAACCGCATCATTGCAATCAATAGCGATCCCAACGCACCCATCTTCGATGTTTGTCATTACGGCATCGTCGGTGACGTCGCGTCGGTCATCTCCACATTCACCGAAACCTACAAGAAGAAGTTGAAGTAGAGGGTCTCATGCCGAATTACTTCACCGACAATGCAGACCTCTTGTTCCAATTCGAAAACCTCAACATCCAGGAACAAGTCGGTATTCTCGAAGACGACTACGCACAAGCGGAGGATTTCGACTACGCGCCAAAATCGTACGATGATGCGATCGACAATTACCGGCGCGTACTGAAGATGGTCGGCGAGCTGACCGCGGAACAGATTGCACCGCGCGCATCGGATGTCGACATCGAAGGCAACGTCCTCATCGACGGCGAAGTTCACTACGCGAAGGGGATGCGGCAAGCGCTGGACGAGCTGACTGCGGCCGAACTCATGGGGGCCACCCTTCCCCGCAAGTACGGCGGACTGAATTTCCCCACCTCGATTCACATGATGACCACCGAGATGATCTCTCGGGCCGATGCATCCCTGATGAACCTGTACCTCCTCCAGGACATCGCCAACACGATTTGCAAATACGGCTCCGAAGAGCAGCGTGAAGAATTCGTTGCGAAGCTCGCGAGCGGAGAGTGCACAGGCGCCATGGTGCTCACCGAGCCGGATGCAGGCTCAGACCTGCAGGCGATCAAACTACACGCCTACCAGAACGAGGACGGAAACTGGTTTCTGCGCGGAGTGAAGCGCTTCATTACCAATGGTTGCGCGAACATCTTGCTGGTGCTCGCGCGCTCCGAGACGGATACCAAGGGCGCGCGCGGCCTGAGTCTCTTCGTTTGCTACGGCGACACAGTGAAAATCCGTCGGCTCGAGCACAAGCTCGGCATCAACGGCTCGCCGACCTGTGAACTTCAGTTCGACGACACCCCGGCCCAACTGATCGGAAAGACCAAGCTCGGGTTGATCCGCTACGTGATGGACCTGATGAATGGGGCGCGCCTGGGCATCTCCGCACAGGCCCTGGGAATCGCCGAGGCCGCCTTTGCGGAGGCGCTGAAGTACGCGGGCGCGCGCAAACAGTTCGACAAGGCGATTCGCGACCTGCCGCCCGTGACCAACATGCTGATCGACATGCGTGTCGCGCTGGAGAGCAACCGCGCGCTGCTCTACTCCACCGCAAAGTGGGTCGATCTTGCAGGGACGTTGGCAGAGCGAGTGGAGCAACTCAAGGAAAAGGGCGAGCCTGACTCGGACGATCGAAAGCGCATGAAGAAGGCAGCGGGGCTCAGCGAACTGCTCACACCGATGACGAAGTACTTCCTGACGGAATCGGCGAATCGAATCACCTACGACGCGCTGCAGATTCACGGCGGCACGGGCTACATGAAGGAGTTCAACATCGAGCGACATGCCCGCGATGCCCGCATTACCAACATCTACGAGGGGACGTCGCAGCTGCAAATCGTCGCGGCATTTGGCGGAGTGCTACGGGATGTTCTGGGAGCGCATTTTGACGCCAAGGGAGAAGCGACGTACCCGAGCGAACTCAAGAAGGCGGCCGATCAGCTGAAGACGATCCGCGCGCTGTTTCGCGAGTCGGCCGCATACGTAGAAGCGCAGGAAGACCGATCCGTGACCGACGTTGCCGCCAAGGAACTCGTCGAGATGTACGGCTTCCTCCACATGGGGTACCTGCTGCTGGACGACGCCGAGCGCGACGAGCGAAAGAAACTGATCGCAAATCGTTTCGCGGTCGACGCTTTGGCCAAATCGCGCAAGAACTTCGAATCGATCATGGCAAACCAGTTTTCCGATCTGGAACACGCGGCAGAGATCCTCGCCTGACCCGCGGGCAGCGCGTCTCCGAAGCTTCCGGCCCGATACGAATCAGATGAAGTACATCGGCGCGTCGGGATGAGCCCTGCGGAGATTTTCGCGAACGGCCTGCTTGCAGAGGGCGTCCAGACTGATCTCAGAGAGCGCACCTGCGAGCTGTTCGGCGACTACCCCCCAGACGAAAGACGGCCGAAACACTCCCTCCGATGAATCGTCGGGAGGATCCATTTCCAGACCCTCGGATAGAGGGCCCTCGAGCGCTTCGATGATTTCGCGCAGGCTGATCTCTTCGGGCGCGCGCGCGAGCGTGTATCCACCGCCCGGGCCCCGCTTGCTGAGGACCAGCCCTGCCCGGCGCAGGCGCTGGAAGATCTGCTCCAGGTAGCGGGCGGGAATCGCCTGGCGCTCGCTGATGACGCGAATCTGGACGGGCGCGCCACCACCGTTGTAGGCGATGTCGAAGCTGCCGCAAATCGCGTATTGGACCTGAAGTGAAAATCGCATCGGGGCCCAAGCATGCACGAACACCCCCCCGCTGAGCAACCGACCCGATAGGGCTTGATCCGGCACCCGCTTGCGAGATAGGCTGCATTCACCTCCAGCGCCGACCATCAACTCGAGCCAACCGCACGACGCCGCGCTCTACCTCCAAATCCTGGAGCGCTTCGCCGGCGGCGCCATCCCAAAGCGATGGCTCAGGCCCGGGATTTTTGAGGATTTCGCTTGGCTGACGTCGGGTCCTTCGTAGACGCGATTCAAACCGAGCGAGAGCTCCGCGATGCGCTTGCACACCGCGAAACGCTGCCCGGAGCGGCTGCAAGGTTTGCGCCCGCATTGCCCGCGGAATTCGAGGCACTCCGACCCCTGCTCGAAGAGCAAAAGATTCGCGACCTCTACACCCACCAGTCCCGCGCATTGCGCCTGATCGAAGCTGGAAACAACCTGGTGCTCGCCACACCGACTGCCAGCGGAAAAACACTGGTCTACAATTTCTCGGCCCTACGAGAATCACTCGCCAATCCCGAGAGCCGGTCTCTCTATCTCTTTCCCCTCAAAGCACTCGAATGGGATCAGCGCCAGCGGCTCCAACGCGACATCGAGCAACTCGGCCAAGCGGCGTCGCACATTCGCGTCGCCATCTACGACGGAGATACGCCCAACAGCCAGCGCCGAAAGATCCGCGAGTCCCCACCCCAGATCCTGATCACGACGCCCGACATGCTTCACGCGGGCATCCTGCCGCATCACGCAAATTGGCGAGCGTTTTTCGAGGGGCTTCGGATCGTCGTCATCGACGAATTGCACACCTACCGCGGCATCTTTGGTTCACACGTCGCGCAGCTGCTGCGCCGGCTCGGTCGCGTCGCCCACTTTCACGGTGCGCGGCCTCGATTCGTGGCCGCCTCGGCGACGATTGCAAACCCCGGCGAGCTCGCGACACAGCTGACCGGCCAGCCCTTCGAGGTCGTCGAGGAAAGCGGCGCGCCGCAGACCGCGCGCCAGCTCCTGCTGTTCCGGCCCAGCGGCTCGCCCTACAGCCTCGCGGCAAGACTCTTTCGACTCTCCGTCGGCCTCGGGCTGCGAACGATCGCCTTCACCAAGGCGCGCGTCATCACCGAGTTGATCCACCAATGGGTGGTAGAGGCCGAGCCCTCTCTCCGAAACCGGATCAGCTCCTATCGTGCCGGCTTTCTGCCGTCGGAGCGGCGGGAAATCGAACGCCAGCTCTTCACCGGCGATCTGCGCGGTGTGATTTCGACCTCTGCGCTGGAGCTCGGCATCGACGTGGGTGGCCTCGACGTGTGCCTGCTCGTCGGTTATCCGGGGAGCCAGGTCGCGACCTGGCAGCGCGCGGGGCGCGTCGGACGAACGCGCGAAGCCGCCATCGCGTTGATCGCACAGCCCGATGCGCTCGATCAGTATCTCGTCTCGCACCCCCAAGAACTCACCCAGCGCGGCTTCGAATACGCGGTCACAGACCCCAACAACGCCGATGTCGCCGCCGCCCACCTGCCCTGCGCGGCAGTGGAAGTCCCGCTGCGCGCCGGCGAAGCCTGGTTGAATTCGCCCGAAACCCGGAAGCAGATCGACGACCTCGAGGAGGGTGGCCAACTCCTGCGCAGCGAAGCCGGAAGCGAGTGGTTCTCCGCGCGGACCCGCCCCCACCGCGACGTGAGCCTTCGCCAGATCGGCACGAGTTATGCGATCAGCGTCGAGCACCCGAAGACCGGCGACGTCGAGATCATCGGCACGATCGGTTCGGGGAACGTGTTTTCGGAGTGTCACGAGGGCGCCATCTACCTCCACCATGGGCGCCAGTTTCTCGTCACCCGCCTCGACCGGGATGAGCGCGTCGTCTCCGTGCGCGCCGTGAAGTCTCCGCATTACACCCGGGCCATCTCCGAGAAGCAGACCGAAATCCTCACGCGAGAGCGATCTCGCCCGGGAGGCGCCTTTCGCGTCGTCGAGGGCCGGGTCAAGGTCACCAAGACCATCACCGGTTTCGAGCGGCGTCGCATCCGAGGGCAGGACCTGCTCGGCACCGAGCCCCTCGACCTGCCACCCACGTCCTTCGAAACGGTTGGGATCTGGCTCGAGTTTCCGGACGAAATCCCGCAGGCGCTCGAGACCGCGGGGCGCCACGTCATGGGTGGTATCCACGCGTCGGAACACGCCGCACTCTCGCTCTTCCCCCTGTTTGCGCTCTGCGATCGGCACGACGTTGCGGGCATCTCCTACACCCGTCACCCGCAGATCGGACACGCGGCGGTCTTCTTCTACGACGGTCAACCCGGCGGCGTCGGCCTCGCAGCCAGCATGTTCGACCGCATCGAGGTATTGCTCGATGCAACCTGCGATCTGATTTCCGACTGTCCGTGCGACGACGGTTGCCCGGCCTGCGTGCATTCCCCGAAATGCGGAAGCGGCAACCGTCCGATCGACAAGGCGGCTGCGGTCATGACGTTGCGGCTATTGCTGACGCGCGATCCGCTGCCCGCGCGGCGAAAGACGGGCGGCCCGCTGGCCGATGCTCCGGCGATCGAAGATCCGGCCCCTCGATCCAAAGCACCGACGGCCCATCGCGTCATCTTCTTCGACCTCGAAACCCAGCGCAGCGCGGCAGAAGTGGGCGGCTGGCACAACGCGCATTTGATGCGGGTGGCGCTGGCCGTCATCTACGACACCCAGACGGAGCAGTTCGAAACCTTTCACGAAAATGACGTGCACCGACTGATCGAACGCCTGGGCGAAGCCGATCTCGTCGTCGGTTTCAACATCATCAGCTTCGACTACGCGGTGCTTCGCGGCTACACGGATGCAGACCTGTCGGAGCTTCCCACATTCGACATGCTGGCCGCCATCCACCAACGGCTGGGTTATCGCCTTGCGCTCGGCCACCTGGCCGAAGAAACTCTCGGAGCGAGCAAGGGCGCCGACGGCTTGCAATCACTGGTCTGGTGGAAAGAAGGCCGCGTGGACGAAATCGAGCAGTACTGCAGGCAGGACGTCAAGCTGCTGGTCGACTTGCTCGACCACGCCAGCGAACACGGGCACCTCTGCTTTCGCACCAAGCGAGGCGATCGGGTTCGACTGCCCGCACCGTGGCACATCCCAGAGCTCGTCGAGCGCGCCCATGCGCGCCCTGCGAAAACTACGAAACAGGCGGATCGGCCGCGCGCGCGCAGCAAATCCCAACGCAAGCCGTCGAGCGGCGTAGCGGGCCGGCCGGCCGCGCCGCGTACGAACGGCTGATGGAAAACCCATGCCGAAACACTCGACCTCGAGCATGAACTGGGAGCGAACCCGCAGCCTGTTTCCCGTGACCCGGGAAGTGGTCTATTTCAACAACGCCGGCGTGGGTCCGATCTCGAGCCGCGTCGACGAAGCCCTTCGACGCTACTCGGGCGAGGCCACCCGCATGGGCGCGTTCCATTATCCGCGATTCTTCGACGCCGAGGTCGAGCGGGTACGCGCTCGAGCAGCGCTCCTCGTCAACGCGAATGCCGACGAAATCGCGTTCGTCAAGAATACGACCGAGGGCCTAGGGATCGTCGCAGCGGGTCTCGACTGGCAGCGCGGAGACCAGGTGGTGAGCTGCGACCTCGAATACCCGTCCAACGTCTATCCGTGGTGGAGCCTGCGCGACCGCGGGGTCGAGACGCTGATGCTTCGCGGTCGAGACGGGCGGCTGCCGCTCGCTGTCGTCGAAGAGGCCCTGCGAAACCCCCGGGTGCGATTGCTCGCGCTGTCGTCGGTGGAGTTCGGAAGTGGCGCGCGCAACGACCTCGAGGCACTCGGCGGCCTGTGTCGAGAGCGCGGTGTATTGTTCTGCGTCGATGCGATCCAGAGCGTCGGTTGTTTTCCGATCGACGTCGAGAATTGCGGGATCGACTTCCTGGCTGCCGACGGCCACAAATGGATGTTGTCCGTCGAGGGCTGCGGAATCTTCTTCTGCTCGAAGAGCGTGCAAGACCTCGTCACGCCCCGGATCGTGGGTTGGCGCAGCGTGCAGAACAACCGCGACTTCGACACCTACCACACGGATCTCCAAACCAATGCGGGCCGCTTCGAAGAGGGCACACCCAACACGCCGGGGATCTTTGCGCTCGGCGCGGCGATCGACCTCTTGCTCGAACTCGACGTGGCCGCGATCGGGGAACGCGTGCTCGCGCTCACGGACCGCCTGGTGGACGGACTGCGCACCCGGGGCGCCGAAGTCAAGAGCCCGCGCCAGCCGGGCGAAGCTTCGGGCATCGTCTCCTTTGCGATCCCCGGCCAATCACCTGCGGACACCGTGCGGAAGCTGTTCGCCGAGAAGATCTTCGTGATCGAACGCCGCGGTGGCGTCCGCGCCTCGCCCCACTTCTACAATTCCGAAGACGAAATCGACCGACTCCTGACCGTACTCGACTGAGCACCGAGCCAATTTGCGCGGCTGATTGACGATGCGGGGCGCGCGGCTTAGGATTCGCTCCTCGCCCGGGTGGCGGAATTGGTAGACGCGCTAGGTTCAGGACCTAGTGAGGGCAACTTCGTGCTGGTTCGACTCCAGTCCCGGGCACCACGCAACATATCCCTAGCGGCAAACCAGACCCAGGACCTAGTGAGGGCAACTTCGTGCTGGT
>JAFDAW010000310.1 GCA_019313605.1 Deltaproteobacteria bacterium | reverse complement strand
ACACCAGCGCGAGCAGCGCGATACAGATGCGGACGGCGGCCCGCACGGGGCTATTTCTCAAGCTCGCGCGCGAGGATCTCGCGGACGGCTGCGGGATCCGCCTTGCCCTGGGTCTTTTGCATGACCTGACCCATCAAGAAATTCACCACCTTCTTCTCGCCGGAATGGAAGAGTTCGACGTTCTCGGGGTTTTCGGCGAGCACTTCGGCGACGGCCCGTTCGAGGACGCCGGCGTCGGAGACAGCGGCGAGCCCGCGCTCGGCGATGAGGACCTCGGGATCCCCGCCCGACTCGACCAATTCGGCAATCAGACCCCGCGCGCTCTTCACCGTGGTCTTGCCCTCGTCGACCAGCAGAATCAACTGCGCGAGCGCCTCGGGCGAGAGCGGCGAGTCGTCGATCGCCATCTCCAACTCCTTGAGGGCCTGCATGACGTCCCGCAGAATCCAGTTCGCAATCACTTGCGGAGCGCCGTGCTGCTTCGCAGCGGCCTGGAAGAAATTGGCGATCGATGGCGACGCGGTCAGCTGGATGGCGTCCTTCTCGGAAAGTCCACACTCGTTCCGGAAGCGCTCCGCTCTCTGTTCGGCGAGTTCGGGAACCTCCGACCGCACCCGCTCGATCTGCTCCGGCGCGAGGAGCATCGGGATGAGATCGGGATCCGGAAAATAGCGGTAGTCGTCGGCGTCCTCCTTGATCCTCATCACCGATGTACGCCCGGACTGCGGATCGTAGGCGAGCGTGCACTGTTGCACCTCGCCGCCAGCACGCAACGTCTCTGTCTGGCGCCCAATCTCGGCACGCACCGCATCTTCGATGAAGCGAAACGAGTTGAGGTTCTTCAGCTCCGTGCGCGTGCCGTATTCATTCGACCCGCGAGGTCGAAGTGACACATTCACATCGCAGCGAAGGTGCCCCTTCTCCATGTCGGCGTCAGAAACATCGGTGAATCGCAAGATCGATCGAACGGCCCGCAGATAGTCGGTGGCCTCTTCGGCCGATCGAAGGTCCGGTTCCGAGACGATCTCGACCAACGGCACACCGGCTCGGTTGAGATCGACGAGTGTCGAGTCGGCACCGGCGATGGCGTCGTCGTGGATCGACTTTCCGGCGTCCTCCTCCATGTGGATGCGCGTCAAGCGAATGCGCTTCTTGTTCGCGGCGCCCCCTGCCCCCTCCGTCGGAATATCAACCCACCCGCCGGTAGCCAGCGGCTCTTCGTATTGCGAAATCTGATAGCCCTTCGGAAGGTCCGGGTAGAAATAATTCTTTCGCGCGAAAACCGAACGCTGATGGACTTCGCAGTTCATCGCAAGAGATGCGCGGATTGCGAGTTCGATGGCGTACTCGTTGAGCACCGGGAGCACGCCGGGTAGCGCGAGACAGACCGGGTGCACGCTGTGATTCGGCTCTGCACCGTACAGGATCGGAGCCGGGCTGAAGAGCTTGGACTTCGTGCGCAGGTGGGCGTGGACCTCGAGGCCGATGACGACTTCGAATTCGCCGCCGGATTCGCTCACGCGGCACCTCCGGGACACGCCGTGTGGTGGTCGGTGATGCGCTGGAAACCGTCGGCGATCCGAAGCGGCGTCGCCTCGTCGAGGGCGGACCCGAAAATCTGGAGGCCGACCGGGAGTCCGTCGACGAAACCGCAGGGTGTCGACAAGGCGGGGATCCCAGCCAGGTTCGCGGAAACCGTGTAGATGTCCGACAAGTACATGGTCAGGGGATCCGAAGTCTTCTCGCCCAGCCGGAACGCAACCTCGGGCGTAGTAGGCGTGACGATTGCGTCACAACCCATGAACGCCTGTTCGAAATCGCCGCGCAACAAGGTTCGGACCTGCTGCGCCTTGCGGTAGTAGGCGTCGTAATAACCCGCCGATAGAAAGTAGGTTCCGAGCAGGATCCTGCGCTTCACCTCCGCGCCGAACCCCTCCGAGCGCGTTCGGCAATACATTTCGGTCAGCCCCTTCGCACCCGCTGCGCGATGGCCGTAGCGAACGCCATCAAAACGCGCGAGATTGCTCGATGCCTCCGCGTTGGCGATCGCGTAGTAGGTGGCAATCGCATAGCGCGCATGCGGGAGACTGACCTCGACCGTCTTTGCGCCGGCCCGCTCGAGGTCGGCCACGGCGTCGCGCACCGCTACCAGGACTCTCGCGTCCACACCCTCTTCGACGAAATACTCTTTCGGGAGTCCCAGCCGCAGACCAGAAAGATCACCGCTCAGGGCACCCGAGTAGGCGGGTGCGGGCTCTGGGATCGAAGTCGAGTCGCGAGAATCGTGCCCCGCGATCGCCTCCAGAACCCAGGCGCAATCTGCTGCGGTCCGCGCGAAGGCACCGATCTGATCCAACGAAGACGCAAACGCGACCAACCCCCAGCGCGAAACGCGTCCGTAGGTCGGTTTGATGCCGACGACGCCGCAAAATGAAGCCGGCTGTCGAATTGATCCGCCCGTGTCACTGCCCAGAGCCGCGGGGACGATTCGCGCAGCCACTGCCGCCGCCGATCCTCCCGACGAACCACCGGGTGTTCGATCCGAGTCCCAGGGATTGCGGGTCGGCCCCTCGACGGAGTGTTCGGTGGATGAACCCATCGCGAATTCATCCATATTGGTCCGGCCAATCACGATTGCCCCAGATCGCTCGAGCCCCTCCACCGCCGTCGCCGTGTAGGGCGAGATGAACCCCTCGAGGATGCGAGAAGCGCAGTGGGTGGGTTCGTCCGTTTGAACCATGTTGTCCTTGATCGCGATGGGCAGGCCGTCGATCGGTGAGCGAACCTCCCCGCGTTCGCGGCGCGCGTCGGATTCTTCCGCCTCTCGCAGCGCCGCCTCGGCCCGCAGGCCGACAAACGCGCGAAGGGTCTCCTGGGAGGCCTCGGCGCGCCGCAGGCACTCGCCCACGATCTCGACGGAAGAGGTCTTTCGAGCGTCGAGCGCCGCGCGAAGCTCGCGAAGAGTCCCGATCCCCTCGGACATTCAGCCCTCCGCCTCGGTATCAATCACCTTGGGCACGAGGAAGGCGGACCCAGCGGCCTCGGG